>RGZZ01000081.1 GCA_010028905.1 Pseudomonadota bacterium
AGCGACGGCCCTTCCATTCAGAACCGCCGGATCACTAGGACCGTGTTTCCACTCTGCTCGACATGTACGTCTCGCAGTCAAGCCACCTTATGCCCTTACACTCGTCGGCTGATTTCTAACCAGCCTGAGGTGACCTTTGTACGCCTCCGTTACACTTTGGGAGGCAACCGCCCCAGTCAAACTGCCCGCCTGACTCTGTTCCGAATGGTGATGGACCATCCGGTTAGAACCCCAGCACGCATAGCGTGGTATCCCACCGGCGACTCCGCGACTCGTGGCCAAGCCGCATCAAAGTCTCCCACGTATGCTGTACAACACGTGCCAGAGCCCAAAATCAGGTTACAGTAAAGCTCCACGGGGTCTTTCCGTCTTGCTGCGGATACCCTGCATCTTCACAAGGATTGCAATTTCGTTACGCCATTCGTGCAGGTCGGAACTTACCCGACAAGGAATTTCGCTACCTTAGGACCGTTATAGTTACGGCCGCCGTTTACCGGGGCTTCGATTCGAAGCTTCGCTTGCGCTGACTTCTCCTCTTAACCTTCCGGCACCGGGCAGGCGTCAGCCCCTATACGTCGCCTTG
Source organism: Pseudomonadota bacterium (assembly GCA_010028905.1). Lineage (NCBI taxonomy): Bacteria > Pseudomonadati > Pseudomonadota > Pseudomonadota bacterium. The sequence continues at coordinate 584 of RGZZ01000081.1, forward strand.
CGGCTTGGCAGAGACCTGTGTTTTTGATAAACAGTCGGTTGGGCCTGGTTTCTGCGACCCCCAGTCGCGGCACGGCGCAGGCCGTACAACAACCGGGGGCACCCCTTTTCCCGAAGTTACGGGGTCAATTTGCCGAGTTCCTTAAGAGGGATTACCTCGCCGCCTTAGTATTCTCTACTCGCCTACCTGTGTCGGTTTGCAGTACGGGCACTCAGATCCCTGGCTAGAAGTTTTTCTTGACAGTTTGGCGAGAACCACTTCGAAATGCATTGATTTCTCGGCGTAAGCTCTCAGGGTTATGCCCGCAAGCATTTGACTCGCGGACCCCCTACCACTTTGCTCGTGCACGACCAGCGGCACGTAGGTTCGACCTCCTGTGTCACTCCATTGCTCGTAACGGTCCTGAGCGGGGCCGGAATATTCACCGGCTGTCCATCGGCTACGTCTTTCGACCTCACCTTAGGTCCCGCCTTACCCTGGGCGGACAACCCTTCCCCAGGAAACCTTAGGCTTTCGGCGGAGAAGATTCTCACTTCTCTTCACGCTACTTATACCTGCATGCGCACTTCTCTTGCCTCCACGGTTCCTCGCGGTACCGCTTCACAGGTCACGAGAACGCTCCCCTACCACTAATGACGAATTCCTTCGTCGTTAATCCGCAGCTTCGGTATCCGGCTTGAGCCCCGTATATTTTCGGCGCTCGCTGACTCGACCAGTGAGCTATTACGCACTCTTTCAAGGATGGCTGCTTCTAAGCCAACCTCCTGGCTGTCTATGACAGCGAACTTCCTTCACCACTTAGCCGGAATTTAGGGACCTTAGCTGGCGGTCTGGGCTGTATCCCTCTTGTCTATGAAGCTTATCCCCCATAGACTGACTGCCTAGCAATACATGAGAGTATTCGGAGTTTGATGGGGTTCGGTAACCGGGTAAGGCCCCTAGCCCTGTCAGTGCTCTACCACTCCCACTTAACCCTAGACGCTAGCCCTAGAGCTATTTCGGGGAGAACCAGCTATCACCAGGTTCGATTGGCATTTCACCCCTATCCACACCTCATCCGAGATTTTTTCAACAATCACCGGTTCGGCCCTCCACACGATTTTACTCGTGCTTCAGCCTGGACATGGATAGCTCACCTGGCTTCGGGTCTACATCACGCGACTCAAATCGCCCTATTCAGACTCGCTTTCGCTGCGGCTCCGCGCTTTTCACGCTTAACCTTGCCACGTAATGTAAGTCGCAGGTTCATTCTACAAAAGGCACGCGATCAGCCTGGTTTGACCCATAGGCCTTTCACGGATTGTAAGCACACGGTTTCAGGTTCTTTTCACTCCCCTTCCGGGGTTCTTTTCGCGCTTTCCCTCACGGTACTTGATCACTATCGGTCGGCAGGGAGTATTTAGCCTTGGATGATGGTCCACCCAGATTCCCATAGGGTTTCACGTGCCCCATGGTACTCAGGAACCACACCGTCGAGGCTGCTCGCTTTCGCTTACGCGGCTATCACGCTCTTTGGCGGAGCTTTCCAACTCCATCAGCTAACGCGCAGCTTGGTAACTCGACGCGCTCTCGGCAGAGAGCGCCATGTGGTCCTACAACCCCTCGCCAGCAACGACTGCCGTCTTGACACTGACGAAGTTTAGGCTGTTCCCTTTTCGCTCGCCACTACTCAGGGAATCTCTAGTGATTTCTTTTCCTCCGGGTACTGAGATGTTTCACTTCCCCGGGTTCCCTCCACCCAGCCTTACGACCGGGCAGTCAAACGCCTTGAACGTTTGTGGTTGCCCCATTCGGACATCCTCGGATCAAAGCTCGCTCGCAGCTCCCCGAGGCGTATCGTCGCCTGCTACGTCCTTCATCGGCTCCTGCCGCCTAGGCATCCACCGTGTGCCCTTTCTACCTTATCCCATCAATCTTGCGTGTTCCCCCAACCGCACCGCCTCACTTCCACCGCGAACGGGGAGGGGAGTCGATGCGCTCGAGAGTCAAGACCCACGGGCGGCAGATAATAGCGTGCTTCGAAGAGAAAATCAGGTTTTCTCCTCTTGCGATAATTGCAACTCGCAATTTGCTCTACAGAACACTCTTCAATTGTCAAAGAACACAAGACTCGTCGCGGAATCACAAACCGTGAGACCGACCGACGACCCTTGAAAATTGGATAGCAGAGATAAACCAGGTCGCCCGGGAAAAAGGGGCGTTCGACCTGGACGTGTCGCGAGAAGCACCTGCGGGCGCCAATCCACGGTCGCTCTCGTACAGCCCGAGGGCTGTTTGACCGAGCTTCCGTGGCACTCACCATCGGTCGTGAGGACCGTTGGTGGTGTACACTCCGTAGAAAGGAGGTGATCCAGCCGCACCTTCCGATACGGCTACCTTGTTACGACTTCGTCCCAATCACGAAGTATACCTTCGGCGCCTCCCTCCCTTGCGGGTTAGGCCAGCGACTTCGGGTACGCTCCGCTTTCGTGACGTGACGGGCGGTGTGTACAAGGCCCGGGAACGCATTCACCGCAGCGTAGCTGATCTGCGGTTACTAGTGATTCCAACTTCATGCAGGCGAGTTGCAGCCTGCAATCCGAACTGAGGCCGGCTTTAAAAGGGATTCGCTCCACCTCGCGGTCTCGCTGCCCGTTGTACCGGCCATTGTAGCACGTGTGTAGCCCCGGACGTAAGGGCCATGCTGACTTGACGTCATCCCCACCTTCCTCCGCCTTATGACGGCAGTCTCCCCAGAGTGCCCGACATGACTCGCTGGCAACTAAGGACAAGGGTTGCGCTCGTTGCGGGACTTAACCCAACACCTCACGGCACGAGCTGACGACAGCCATGCAGCACCTTCACAGCAGCGGGGTTGCCCCCTCGCCGACATCTCTGCCGACTACAACCACTGCAATTCAAACCCGGGTAAGGTTCTTCGCGTAGCGTCGAATTAAACCACATGCTCCACCACTTGTGCGGGCCCCCGTCAATTCCTTTGAGTTTCAACCTTGCGGCCGTACTCCCCAGGCGGGATACTTATTGCGTTAGCTGCGGCACAGACGGGGTCAAAACCGCCTACACCTAGTATCCATCGTTTACAGCCAGGACTACCGGGGTATCTAATCCCGTTTGCTCCCCTGGCTTTCGCGCCTCAGCGTCAGGAACAGGCCAGAAAGTCGCCTTCGCCACAGGTGTTCCTCCCGATATCTACGCATTTCACCGCTACACCGGGAATTCCACTTTCCTCTCCTGTCCTCAAGGGCGGCCATCTCCCGGAAAGCTCATCAGTTGAGCCGATGAATTTACTCCAGGATGCGCCGCTCCGCCTACACGCCCTTTACGCCCAGTAAATCCGGACAACGCTCGCTACCTACGTATTACCGCGGCTGCTGGCACGTAGTTAGCCGTAGCTTCCTCAGTGGGTACCGTCCTTGCTCTTCCCCACTGACAGAGGTTTACGATCCGAAGACCTTCATCCCTCACGCGGCGTCGCTGCGTCAGGCTTTCGCCCATTGCGCAAAATTCCTCACTGCTGCCTCCCGTAGGAGTCTGGCCCGTATCTCAGTGCCAGTGTGGCCGATCATCCTCTCAGACCGGCTACCCGTCGAAGCCTTGGTGGGCCGTTACCCCGCCAACAAGCTGATAGGCCGCAAACCGCTCCTCTAGTGCATTACTGCTTTCTTCCCCACGGGATGTCCCGCGAGGATCACATCCGGTATTACCTTCCCTTTCGGAAAGCTATCCCAAGCTAGAGGGCACGTTATTTACGTGTTACTCACCCGTCTGCCGCTGGGGATTGCTCCCCCGCACGACTTGCATGTGTTAGGCACGCCGCCAGCGTTAGTCCTGAGCCAGGATCAAACTCTCCATAAAAGAGCTTTTTCCACGGCCAGCCGATCCGCTAGGATCGAATGGCCTTGAATCTTTGGGCAAAACCCGCAGGCTCATAAATCGCTGCACGTCTCTGCTATCCAGTTTTCAAAGGTCGACCAGTCGACGAGCACAGACGCAGCACAAAACCGAGGTCGTGTGTGCGAGAGGGGCGACTCACCGTCGTTCCGCCAGGTGTGCGTCGTGGCGCCGTCTGCGGCACGCTCACCGCGATGTCGCGGCGGCCAGTGCGCTGGGCGCTTGAGGATATTATCACGCAGGCAAGGGGCTGTCAATACCCATGCCAAAAAACTTGCTGCAGGGGACTTTGAACCTGTAGAGAAAGCACCGCCACCATGAACACCCCCATCACGCTCACGCTCGGACAGATTGCGGAACACGTCTCCGGACGTCTCCTTGACCCGTGCACAGCCGACCTCCCCATCACAAGGGCAAGAGGCCTCTCAGAAGCGGAGAGCGGTGACCTCAGCTTCGTCGAAGCGGCGCGTCACCTCGACGCCGCCGTCGCCTCGACCCAGGCGCGCGCCCTTCTGGTGCCCGCGGCAACCGATGCGTGCGCGGTCCCCGCCGTCGCGGTGCGCTCCCCTCGCCTGGCGTTCGCACGTGTCCTGGCGCTCCTGCATCCTCGCCATCGCCCGTCCCCTGGTGTGCATCACACCGCGGCGGTCGATGCGAGCGCACACATCGACGAGACCGCCCACATCGGGCCATACTGCTCCATCGGCTCAGGGGTGCGCGTGGGCGCCGGCGCCGTGCTGCACCCGCACGTAAAGATCGGCGCGGGCGCCACCATCGGCGACGACACCGAGCTTCGCCCTCGAGTCACCATCGGCCCGGATGTCACCGTGGGCACGCGATGCCTGATTCACGCGGGCACCACCATCGGCGTCAGCCGCAATGGGCATCGGGGCCTGGCAGGCGTGATCGTGGGCGATGACGTGGAGATGGGCTCGCGCGCCGTGGTCGAAGCAGGAACAACCTCGCCCACGCGGGTGGAGAGCGGCTGCCGCACCGACAACCTCATCTACATCGGTGCAGGCGCGCATCTCGGACCGCACTGCCTCATGGTCTCCTACACCCACGTCGGCTCCGAAGCCGTTCTCGCCCACCACGTAACCCTCGCCGGGCAGGCCATGGTCACCCCCCGAGCCAGGGTAGACGCCATCGCCGTCGTAGGCGCGCGAGGCAAGGTTCTCGAGCACGTCGCCGAGCGCACCGTCGTCTCCGGTGACCCGGCCATCCCCCACAAGGAAGAACTGCGGCGCGCGGCCAGCGCGGCAAGACTGGGGCAGCTCGCAACCCAGCTCGAGACGACCCTCTCTCGGGTCAGCGAATATCAGTGAGACGCGGGCTGCTTGGCGTCGAGAGGCTGGGCTCCCGAGACTCGGTTGCGCCCGCCCTTCTTCGAGCGATACAGCGCGGCGTCTGCGGCAGAGACGAGATCTGCCTTCGAGCGGGCGTCTGAAGGGAAGGTCGCCACACCGATGCTCGACGTGACCTTCACCGCCAGCTTGCCAAAGCGCAGCTGGAAGGCGTCTCGAATGCGCTCGGCGGTCTTCAGTGCGCTCTCCTTGTCTGTGTCCTTGAGAATCAGCGAGAACTCGTCGCCGCCATAGCGACAGACCAGGTCGCTCTCTCGGGTGTAGGAGCGAAGGAGCGCCGAGATCTCCTTGAGCAGCTTGTCGCCTTCAGGGTGGCCCAGGGTATCATTGAACTTCTTGAAGTGATCGGTGTCGACCATGACGAGGGCCAGGGGACGGCCATAGCGCTCCGCCCACCGGACCTCCTCGCTCAACCGTTCCTGGAAATACCGGTGCGTGTACAGCCCCGTAACACCGTCGGTGATGGCCAGCCCCACGGTCTTCTCGAACAGCAATGCCTTCTGTATGGCCAGGGCGGCCTGTGAGCTCACCATCTCACATGTCTTGACGGTCTGGTCATCATAGACGTCGGGCTCAGCCGAACCGATGTAGATCTCTCCGATGACCTCATCTTCCGCCAGCAAGGGGACGATGATCACCGAGCGCTCGCGCTCGATGAGGCTGGTGAATCGCGACTCCCGAGCATCGTCGAGGACGAGGCGACGCTTGTTCAAGGCCACCCACGTCAGCACGTTCTCCCCCGCCTGTCCCGCCTCGTCATCGAAATCGACCACGAAGTTCGTGAAGAGCGCGCCGTAGGGGCTGGACGCCTTCTTCGCCACGATCTGCCCCTCACGGCACTGGAAGATGATGCACGACTGGCATGAGATGAGCTGGGTGACGTTCTTGAGGATGATGTCGAGGATCTCGTCGAGCTCTACCGCACGGTTCAGGTCACTCCCGAGGGTGCTGAGCGCCTTCCACTGATTGGCCTGCTCCTGCTGCATCTCCTTGAGTCTCATCTCCTGGGTCAGGCGCTCTTCCTGATGGCCGTGGAACTGGGCGCTGCGGATGGCGATTGCGGCTGGGTTGGCAAGCGTCTCGAGCATGTGCACGTGATCATCGTTGTAGGTTCCCGGGCGAAGCGTACCGACGTAGATCACGCCGATGATGCTGTCCTTGACGATGAGCGGGACGCACATGATCGACTTCTCATCGCGGAAGATGCGACGATCGTTCTCCCCCTGCATGTCTGAGACGAGAACGGGCTTCTTGCTCTTCATCACGAGGTTCACCATCGACTCCTCGAGCTGCAGGAGCGGAGACATCTCGATCTTGTCCCGGTAGGGCGACGCGCAACCTTCCGGAATGAGGGCCCCCTTGGGGTCGATGAGGTAGATGACGCAGGACTGATAGATGAGCAGCTTGCGGATCATCGACATGACGATGTCGAGCGTCTTGCTGAGATCCTTGCTTGCGCCGAGCTGCTGACCCATGTCTCGAAGGATTGCGATCTCGTCGACCCGCTTGTGGAGGTCGGCCATGAGCGCGCGGTTCTGGCCTTTGATCTCTCCGAGCTCCTCGCGCATGCGGCCGACGGCATCGTCGACTTCGCCCATGCTGCGAACGTCGTCTTCCTGGACGACGAATCGAAGGGCGCGGTGGAACGCCAGCAATGGAAGCACGAGGATCACCAGGGGCACGAGATTGAAGCCGCTGCCACCCGGCGCGGTGAATCGCAGGAGCAGGCTGGCCGCCCAGCCGAGCGGCAGCAGCGCGGCTCCGATGAGCCGGATGCGTCGGCGCACGATGCGCCAGGGCCGGCGGCGATCGGACGGGATAGCCGTCTCACAGACGCGAGAGAGCGCGAAATCGACCACCGCGTAGCCCAAGGTCGCCGAGACGACCGCCAGCCACTGCGACAGCGCCAGGGGATCTCGCGGAGAGGCGTCGCCGCCCAGGCCGCTGTACGCCAGACAGGCGGCCGCGAGGGGTGCAAAGGAGAGGGAGAGGCTGAGCATGCGCTTCACCACCCCTCCCCTGCCCCGCGTGGTCTCGCGAGCAACGCCCGCAACAAGCGCGACACAGACGGCGAACAGCGCGCCCTGCGTCGCCGCGAGCGCCATGATGGCCACCGATGTCAGGGTGGCGAACCCCAGGAAGGGCAGATCGACGACGAACAGGTCGAGGGCGATGGCCGAGACCGCGAGCGTGCCGGCAACCGCGGGCTGCGGAGGCACCCGGGTGTTGAGCGACAGCGCGAGGACGACACCCGCGAGAGCGACGTCAATGAGAACCAGCAGCGCCAGCAGACGGTACTGAAGGCCTGCGTCGTCTCTCACCGATGAGGTTGCTCGGACTGCCATGCGCGCTCCGCCGTTCAGGGCATAATCGACCCATCATCTATTATAGCGAGAAAACGGTCGGATGTGTATACACGACCCGCAATCAAGTCCCTGTCTCTCCGCCCGTTGGCTCCCTGCGATCAAGGCGCCGCGGATTGCTCTTGAACACCAGGCAGTAGTGATGGTGGACGTTTGTGACGAACTCCGTCGGATACCCCCAGATGCCGAGCGGCTTGTTGTCCTGGGCCCAGATGCGCTCTCCCTTGAAGTCGAACACCTCGCTCAGCGATCGCGCGAGATCCCAGGCCAGAGGCTGCACGATTCCGTTTGGCGCACGCACGTTCTGGATCACCACGACAAGATACCGACGGGGAGCCAGCACCGCCCCCAGGCGCGTGAAGATGTTCGTGAGCGCCGTGATGAAGGCGTCGTAGTCTTCGATGTTCCCCAGGTCGTTGGGGTCGTCGGAGTAGACCTGGCGCAACCCCCTTGCCCCACGCTTCTTGTGGACGGAGACGACCCCGCCACGGCTCTGCCCGAGCATGTTCCAGTAGGGCGGCGACGTGAGGATGAGATGCACGGGCCCCAGGCCACGCTCGCACAGGAGATCGCTCGCGGTTCGCGCGTCTCCCTGGAGGAGCACGGCCTCGTTCGGCATGTCAGGCCGGGTTCGTGACAGCGCGAGGAACTCCGGGTTGATCTCGATCCCGACGCCGGTGCGTCCGGCAGCGCACGCCGCCGCCACCGTCGACCCTACCCCGGAGAACGGATCGAGAACGGTTTCTCCCGCTCGCGTGAAGAAGCGGATGAATGCGTCTGCCAGCGCCTCGGGGAACTTCGCTGGGTGCTCGACCTCACTTGCCTTGCGACGTGGGGGATTGCACACGAACCAGGAGCGGGTGAAGCGGATCCACTCCTTGCCGCTGAGGTCGTTGAGTCGTTGCCGCTCTCGATCGTTGTCCGTCGCACCCACTCGCGTTCGCGAGCCTCCATCAAGCGTGGTCACGCGTGGTTCGGTCCGACGCGATGCCGGGCAACGTCTGGTTCTAGCGGTGTGGGGCGGATGGCAGGCTTCAGGGGAGAGATGGCGTGCCCGGAGGGATTCGAACCCCCAACCTTCTGGTCCGTAGCCAGACGCTCTATCCGTTGAGCTACGGGCACACACAGCGACGAGCGCGACGCCGTAAGCGAGGCGCTACAAGTCTCAGGTACTATAGCGGATCACCGGATGCCTGTCAAGACTCGCACCGCGTGCTCGGTCAGAACCGTGCTCGCTGCGGGCCGGAAGCCGCAAGAAGGCAGGATCCGGAGCTTGGACGTCTAATCTCGGGAAACACCTGAGGGTTGAAGAAAATTCCATGCGAGGCCCGTCCGCCGCCGTCTCTCCCAGAGACCCGTTCGGGCGCAGCCGGAAAGAGGCGAACCTTGCGCTGCCTGCAATGCTTCAAAGCCACCACCGAAGACGTCTGCCTCCACTGCGGAAGGCAGGCTGCGATACCCACCGCCGAGGTCGGCTGCACAGACGTGGCCGAAGGCTTGCTTGCCGCGCTGACCGACGTCGACCATCCGGTCGACGAGGCGCTCATCGACCTCTGGTGCCTCGCACTCACCATGCCTGGGGCGGCGGACAGCCTCGAGCGGGGGCTCGCCTCCGTCGTCATCGACGAGCTCTCGCCAGAGAAGCAGTGCCTCGTCGCCACGCATCGCGCGCGTCGCACCGACGAAGAAGCCCAGGCGGCGGCAACGTTCACGACCGTGCTCGACCCGACCCCAGGCACGATCTCGGCGGCCTCGGCCGTATTCGAGTCGCGTGCGAGAGAGGGCAGCCTCGTCGAGGTCTGGCTGCACCTCAGAGGCCGCGCCCACCAGCTCGGGCTGCTCGACAAGGAGCACGTGCAGTGGACCGACTGCCAGGCCAGCGAGATCGACATGAGCCCCGATGGCTGGGCCTCCTGGCTCGAGGAGGTACGCCGCCTGACATGCGCCGCGAGCCAGACCGCGCTGGCCCTGGGCGAGAGCGCGACGGGCGTGGCGCCCGACTCCGGCTTCCGCTCACTGTGGAAGGCCTTCCAGACCGCGCTGGGTGAAGATCGCGACAGCCTGGAGGCCCCGCCCGAGCACGCCATCCTCGAACGTCTGGCCGTGGAACGAGACAGAGCGGGACTGCGTCAGCTCGATGTCCCGAAGGCGGTCTCCTCCCTGGTTGACGCCTCTCGCAACGCCCTTCGCGTCCGCGCAGACAGCATTCGTGCAGAGCGCGTCCGCGAGGTCGAGCTGTGCGCAACCGAAGCCTTCTCCCGCGTCTTCATCGAAGGCGGGCTGAAGCGCGTGGAGCAGCTTCAAGAAGAGGTCCGCACCGAGATCGCCACAGCCCACGCGGAGCTCCGGAAATCGCTCGACTATCAGGGCCGTCTGCTGCGAAGCGCACAGGAAGCGCTGAACACCTCGCTCTCAGAGCTGTCGCGAAAGGCGGCGGGACTGCTCTGGCCGCTCACGCCACAGCGCCTGTTCGACGACGCAAGGGAGCAGGCCGAGCTTGTCCTTGAGCGGTCGCGAGAGGTCGCCATGATCGAGATGACCGACGCCTACCTTCAGAGCCTCTCCCCGGTTCTCGACGGATCGGCAGGGCAGCTGTGTGCTGAGCTGTCTGCGCGCAGAGCGCTGCTCGACGCCTGGCAGCACGGGCTCGAACGCCTCACGCGTGCCCTGCTCCTGCAGCCGACCGCGTCGGAGGTTGCCGACCCCCCGGCCACGCTGCGAGAGTGGTTCCGATCGTCGCAGCCAACGGCCCAGGGCATGGGAGCCCTGCTCAGACGCGTGACCTTCGACAGCCGCAAGACCGCGAATGCAAGCGCCTGAGGCGCCTCTCAAGCTGCGAGGCGAACTTGGTCAGGAGCGCCTCTGCACATACTCGAGCAGGGCTGCGGGCCAGGCCACAACGACCAGGGTGAGACACAGCGCAACGAACTCGGGACTTCTCGGCACGTCTTCGTCGCCATCTCCCGGGTCGAGCGAGACGTGCGCCACCACGTCGTCGATGCCGCACACGACGAGAAAGGAAAGTCCCAGGGTGAGCCACAACATCAGGAAGGTCATTCGCGTGAGACCGCGTGCCGCATCTCCCTCACGTAGATCGTTTCAACGCCGCTGTGCCGTCGCACAACCCGCCCAGTGACCACTCTCAGCATAGGGCTCCATGAGCAGCATGTCAACCTGTAGCGCGGCGCGCAGATGCGCCTCACCATCGTGACAAGGGGTAGACTCCAGGCATGAAGATTGGCGTGCTCTCCGGCAAGGAGACGTTCACCGACGTTCTCGTCGACGAGATCAATCGAAGGAACATCCCGGGGCTCTCCGCGGAGTTCTGTCGAATCGACGCCGCACGCATGAACGAGCCGTCTCCCTATCGGGTGATACTCGATCGGATCTCGCACTGGATCACCTACTACAGAACCTACCTCAAGAATGCCGCGCTCACCGGCACCTGCGTCGTCAACAACCCCTTCTGGTTCTCCGCCGACGACAAGTTCTTCAACTACAGCCTCGCCGACCGTCTTGGGATTGCCGTGCCGCGAACGATGTGCCTGCCGTCACGCGACTACGATCCGGACGTCGAGACCACCGATCTGCGCAACCTCGTCTTTCCGCTCGACTGGTCGACCGTGATCGATTACGTCAGGTTCCCCGCCGTGCTCAAGCCGTATGACGGCTACGGGTGGCGCGACGTGCACATCGTCGCCGACGAGGCGGAGCTGATGGCGGCATACAACGAGTCCGGCGAAGACGTGATGATGCTGCAGGAGTACATCGACTACGACCACTATGTCCGCGCGTTCGTTGTCGGACAGCAGCACGTGCTCCCCATTCGCTACGCCCCGGACGAGCGTCGCTACATCGTCGACCACGACCACCTCACCCCCGCCCTCGGAGATACCGTTGTGAATGCGTGCATCCGACTGAATGAAGCGCTCGGGTATGACCTCAACACGGTGGAATTTGCGATCCGCGACGGGGTGCCCTACGCCATCGACTTCATGAACCCGGTGCCGGAGGCCAAGCCGAAGGTCATCACGCCGATGTACTTCCAGTGGCTCGTCAAGCACGTGGCAGATGTGCTCATCGACGCTGCGGTGCAAGGCCGCACAACCCCCACGGCAATGGCCGCTCGTACGCCGCTGTCGCCAGCGCTCAGCGGCGAGACCGTCCAGGAAGCTGACACGCTCGCGACCGCGCCCGAATCACCGCAGATCTCGCGCTGATCGCATCTTGAAGGCGTTTGCGCCGGCCCTCATAGCGTCTCGCTCTTTAGCCTGACCGACCCGGTGAGATGCGCCTTCGCGTCGAGAGGTTGTAGCGCCTGGCGCTTCATCTCCAGCGTGAGGTCGAAGGTCAGAGACCCTTCCGTGGCCAGGTTGCGCCCCTCGATCCAATCGAAATAGGTGTCATCAGCCCCGTGGATGCTCCCGTCGATTCGCGACCCCGCAGGCGCCGCCGTCACATCGAGATCGACCTTGATGTCGTGGACGCGCCGGATGTCAGCCACGGTGTGCCCCAGCTTCGACGTCACCGTTTCGAACGTGCTCTTCACGGTTCCGTTGACGGTGGCCTTCACCCCGCCTGAATGAACCGGCAGATTGATGTCCTGCGACCACGCCGCTCCCGTGCGGCATCTGTCTCCAGGGACCGCTGCTGACGAAAGGGATGCGAAGAGGTTCTGCATCTTCTCGATGTCGGTGGCGCGAACGCCCCCTTGCGGCGCAGCGGTGACCGTGTACTCTACGCGCCCCTCTGGCCCGATCTTGTAGCGCACAGCTTCACTTTCGGGCACGGTGTAGCGAATGGGCTCCCCGCCTCCAGGCAGACGCATCTTGATCGAGCCGCCCTCTCCCCGGGACTCGACCTCGGCCACACCGTCAGACACGCGCTTCACCACCTGACGACTGCGCAGCTCGACCTCAAACGGGACATCTGCGTTGAACATGGCCGCAGCGCTCTGGGGAAGGATGTTCTCAGGAAGTCCGGATACATCGAGGCGCAGGGTTCCCTCGATCGCTTGCTTGATGCGCGTCTCCTGACCCTCGCGGAACTGCATCCTCAGCGGGACGCCGAAGAGTGCCGCGCGCACGCGCGGGACACCGCCGACCACCCCCGCAACGATCACGACAAGCAACAGAGCGACCGTGACAATCCTGCCCACAGATCAAGACCACCTCTCTCGTCAGAAGCGGGCTCCCCCGACGCAGGGAGCAGGATCCGCCCTGCGTTCCTGACACGCGCGTGCCAGGGTGGGGCGGCTTCTGCGCAACCCGATGACGCTTCCTGCCTTCCCCCGCCTGCTCGAAGCTGGGAGCCAGATCATCGTTCTGCGGCGAGGACGTAGGGTTTGATCGGAGATCACGCGAACCCTCGCCATCGCATGACAGTCGAGACGGGTGTGCGGCGAGAGACGTTGGGTGCAGACCTCACAGAAGATGAGCTGCGGCTTGCGATCGCGCTGTCTGGCGCAACCGTGTGCCGCCAGTCGCCGCTGATCCGGTCCGACGGGGCATATGTGACCCCGTCGCAGCCGCCCTGGCCCGATCACCTGCTCGACCAGCTCTACCGCAAGGGGCTGCTTGCGGTCTCACCCGAGCCCGCACTTACGCCTGCCTGGACCCAAGCCCTCACCATCCTGGCCGACCCGCTGTGGAACGTCCGAATGGTGCTGGGCGATCCGCGAGACGAGACGTTCGAGACGTACTATGCCCGAGGCGCGCTGAACGCCGGGTCCCTTGTGTACTTCAGGCCCGCCGAGGGCGACACGCCGTGTCACATCGAGATTCCGTTCGGACCCGACGATCTTCTCAAGCTGCTCGAGGAGGCGCGGTTCCTGTCGCTTCCGGCTGCAAGCGAAGACAGTGGCGCCGAGCTCAGCTTCGCGGAATACACCGCCCTGCTGGCGATCATCGACGCGCTGCGCACCCGCCACATCGAGAGTGCTCTGGCGCGAACGCCCGAAGTGGAGACCCCCCTCGCGCTCGACGAGATCGAGCGCGCCCTGAGCCGAGGCCTTCAGACCTTCGACGCCCGCTGGCTGGTCTCCATCGGAGGAGCCGTGTCGCCGTTCGAGCTCGGCGTTCCCGCCGATGGGTGGGGCTCGTCTCTGAACGGTCTCGTCTCGCGCGGCTACCTGACGGCGCAACAAGGAGGATGGCTCCCGTCAGCCTCGCTCCGGCTCATGACCGACACCCTGCTCACCGTTCCCGCCTATTTCGTGATCGAGCTGATCATGAACAAGAGCGATGACCTGTTCGAGATCCACTACTTCGCGGCCATTCGCGGGACCAATGCGCTATGGGTGCTCGACTACTTCTCGCTGGCCACCCCGTTCCCACGGGTGTGCATCACGACGCTGCCGGGCGAGGAGCTGGTGGCCATGTTCTCCACCCTGGTGAACGAGTCTGCCGAGCGGAGCGAGGCCGCGCTGAGGGGGCGCGCACAGACGAAGGCGGCGACCCACCCCGTGAGT
>RGZZ01000082.1 GCA_010028905.1 Pseudomonadota bacterium
AAGCCCATTTGGGCTTATACCCGAGACTAGAAGCCCATTTGGGCTTATACCCGAGACTAGAAGCCCATTTGGGCTTATACCCGACTGTAGCAGCCTGCTTCCTCAACTGGATGCGCACCAACAACGCGCTCCTCACGACCTGGGCGCAGCGCACCACCCTCGCGAGCGCGAGACAGGACGGTCCGATGGGCGTTGCCCCTGAGCTCACCGCCAACCTGTGCAACCAGCCGCACGCGTCGGCGTGGCCCCTGAGCTCACCGCCAACCTGTGCAACCAGCCGCACGCCGACGCGTGGAACAGCATCCCCTATCATTGAGCGGGTAGATGCTGCGGGCCCAGTGGAAGGCGCGAACGAACGGTGTCTCGAGAGCCGAGGCACAAGCCCGCGAAGCGCTTCGACGCGATGAGAGGCGTGAGCGAGAAGTGCCCGAGCATCACGCGGGAGGCGGGTTACCTGCCACGGCCTCCACTGCCGCGCGAAACCGCGGCGGATCGATAGCGGGATAACGATACAGCCTCGGTTCTATGCACGCAAAGAGGTGCAGAAGCTCCGCAGGTTCCACCAGGCCGTGCTCCAGCATCGAGGTCACGTCGTGCACATCCTGGACGTGACCCCGTTCGATCTTGGCGAGCGCCTGCGCGTAGAAGTCGTAGTGGTAGAAATCTGCCTTTCCCACCTGGGTGATGAAACGGCTGCGCTCCTCCCATCCTGGAAGCTCAGGAATGAAGTCGGATGGCGCCGCGATCTCGACATTCAGGTGCAGTCGCTCCTTGAGAGCGGGAATCGCACGATACAGCGCATCTTCGTCCGGAATGAAGCGCAGATCGACGTCGAGCGTGGATGGTCGCCAGCCGAGCAGAACCGCGCTTGCGCCTCCAGTGAGATACACGCACACGCGCTGGCGAGCAGATCTGCCGAATTCGCCCATGAACTCGACTATGGTCTGCTCATCGGCTAGTCCGCGCATTCGGCGGCCCTCTCGAAGCTCACGAGACGGCGTATCAGCGCGTTGTACCGTGCGTGGGCCCCATCGCCGAACTCCTCGGACAGGCGCGCGTAGAGACGATGCTCGGGGCCTTCGACCATGGGCACGGTCAGCCCCAGGGCGCGAAGGCGGGGAGCACCGACGCAGAGCAGGAGTGATGCAACGGTCTCGCGCCCCGAGGCGAGGTCTTCGAGTCCTTGTGCCACGAGCTCGTATCCCGGCAACCCGTCGAAACGCATACCGCCATTGTAGCGTGAGGGGCAAGACTCGCACAAGATCGAGACGATGTCGAGAACACCGCACCAGGAAAAGTTGGAGGAGCGACCACCCACGATCTGCGCTCGCCCGCCGCTTTTCTCTCTCCAGGGCACTCGAGCGGGGTCCCGTCCGTCACCCCACGGGGTTCAGCGTGTGGATGGACGAGTCGGTGGAGCCGGAGTGTGGCTGGGGCGCGTCGCAGGCCCAGCGCGCGCTTTGCAGCCCCCGTCGACCTCTCCCTGGAAGAGCTTGCGCTCACGATCGGCCCCGCAGACGTCCTCAATCCGTGCACCTCGCTCCCCCGCGTGCTCCGCCAGGCACACGATTGCCCGCTGGTATAGGGAATCGAACACGGGGGTCAAGACCGAGACGGCAATGAGGGTCACGGCCGCGTAGACATTCGCAGCGAGAAGGCCTCAGGGGGCATGGGAGGAGAGGCTCGCCCGTTGAGGGTGAAGCCCTTCCGAGAAGGTCTCGCGGTGGCCTACATCTTCCGCTCCCCATGACCGTCAGACAGGCTCGGGCTCCAGCGCAACCACGACGTCGAAGGGCCACATCCTCCCGAGGCAGGGACGGGCAGATACAGCGTTCAGGCGCTACTCGAAATCGATCCGAAAAAGCCGCCCCTGCGCCGTCCCGAAGACAACGGCGGCGACATGATCAATGAACGTGGCCGCCGTCGGTTCGTCTGCGGAGGGGGCCAGGTCGACGACCCCGACGGGGCGATCGCCAGCGACATCCCAGAGCTCGACCAACGCCCCCCGAAGCGCAACCGCGCGCGCGCGCTTCGCGTCAGCGGCGACAACCTCGTCTGAAGGGGCGCTCCGCGACCGTGGGCGCGGAATGAAGTCGCCTTCTCGCGAAGGGCGCAGCGTGCCATCAGCGATGTCGAAGACCTTCGAAGTTCGCTGACCGTTCACGAGACCGAAAACACCGCTCTCGTCGAACGAGAGCTCAAAGCTGCCGTGTCCGAACAGCCACGCCCCGCCGCCCATCTCGTCGGGCGTGCGCGTGACCTCCCAGCGCCATGCGTTGCAGCGCGCGTCCCACAGGGCGATCGAGGCGCTGCAGTGCACCACGGTGCCCGCGTCCGGATCCGCGATTTCGATCCAGTCTCGTCCGAGCACGAAGAGAAGCAGCGATCCGTCTCGCGACACGGCACGGAGCTCAGCCTCGTCGACCGACACCTGCGCGCGGGCGCGCGCGATCTCCGACGCGGGCGGGACCCAGGGGATCGCAACGTCAACTACCGTCTCTCCGGTGGCCGGATCGACGATCCACGCAATCGGGTTCCACGCGTAGTAGATCTTGTCGTCATCATAGCGGTGCTCGACACGGCGCTCCGCCTCTACGTGCACACGCCTGCCATCAGGAAAGGCGCGCAGTGCAACGATGCGTCGAGGGTGCGTGTCATTCTGCCGCGAGGCGGCCGTCGCCGGCGAGAGCTCGCGGAGCTGTACAATCACAGCGGTGTCAGGGGCGGCGCATCACGATCCCAGGCGCTGATCAGCACCAGCGCCGGCTTCAAGAAGAAGACGAGCATCAGGCGGACCTGTTTCGTCACGGCTTCACTCCCGCGATCAAGAGCGCCCACCCACCTCGGCGCGCAGGACCAGGTGAAGTCGCAGCGTCTGACCGTCACGGGGAGCGACCTCGAGCCGCGTCTCCTGAAAGCCTGTCTTGCGGGCAGACACGGTTCCGTCTCCAGCCCCCACGGTCACCGAGAATCCTCCATCCGGACCTGTCTTCACGGTCGCTGCGTCGGTGGCGGTGGTCACGCAGACCGTGGCGTCAGCCACTGAAGCGCCCGCTCCGGTGGTTACGAAGCCATTCACCACGCACCCGATGGGGTGTGACGCGCCTCCCTCGGTCGGCGTCACGACCATGAAGGCGAGTAGCACGAGTAGCCCAAGGAGACGACGCATGGGCGCGCTCTTCGCCCGCCGACGCAAGGGTCCTTCCCTACATTCTCATACCGCGTCACACCGCCTGCACGTCGCGCGTTCCCACCTTCGCGCGAACGCGCCACGAGCCAGACCCATGTGGGCGCACAGAACGCTCGACAGCTTCTCCGGACGAGGCATGCGTGGTGGCTCTGCTCGATGCGGTGACGCAACAGCGTCTCTCCTTCCCGACACGGGCCTCCGCTTCGGGGTGCTCGCCGCCACGACCGACACGCCTGCCCACGAGCCCGCTGCAGGCGCGCATGCCCCCCTCGAGGTCGTGTCGATGAGCGTTGCGGGCTGCTTGCATAGGTCGTGGTCGTACAGCGAGAACCTGCACGAGGCGACTACCATCGAGACCCTCGCCGCCGCGTTCACCCGCACGCTGCAAGCGCTGCTCGAGGCGTTGCATCATTCAGTAGAAGCCCATTTGGGCTTATACCCGAGACTAGAAGCCCATTTGGGCTTATACCCGAGACTAGAAGCCCATTTGGGCTTATACGCGACTGCAGAAGCCCATCTTGAAAGCGCGGCGCCGTCAGACGCGCCCAAACTTGAGCGGCTGGGGGTTTTCTGATAGAACCTATCCTGATGCAGACGCGTGCTGGCGGTGGGGGACACCGGAAGAGCTCTCGGCGCGGAACGCTCAGCACGACGCTGATGCTGATTCTTCTCGCGTTCGGGGTGCTGGTCGTCTCGACAGCCTCCACCATCTTCTCGCTCAACGTGCGCTACGAAGACGACGCGCGCGACGGTGCAAAGCGCCTGGCCGAGTCGGCCGCGCGCCTGATGATTGCACGACTGGTCGCAAAGCCGGCGCTACAAGGGGCCGAGTGCCCCTCCATCAGGGTGAGCCTCGAGAGCTACGACGGGGGAACCGGCGTGGCCGTTCTCGATGCCGCCGTGGCGGAGCGCTTGGGTGTCCCGAAGAGCGTCAACAACCTCACGGGCAGCGGCAGCGTGCCCGGATGGGGCGAGACGGTGGTCGCTGCAGAGACGGCCTGCATCGTGGGCATCGGGCGCTATCGCGATCGCGAGGTCCGGACCGAGGCCGTGCTGCACGTGCCCAAGTTCCCGTACGTCGTCTCGTCGAGCGTTCCAGTGAGAGCCGAAGGCGTCCACGTGTTCGGCGTACGCGACCCGTCCGCGCTGAAAGCAGGCTTCGACGCCGTTCCCCCGGAGGCGAAGACCCCGGGAAACATCGTGACCAATGCCTTCGACAGCCAGGGGCCCGCCCTGAAGCTCGCCGGGAGCAACACCCTCATCGAGGGCAACGCCCAGTCCCGGGGCACGCTCGAGCTCGTCTCCGGCGCTGTGGTGAAAGGCGAGCTTCGACCGCTGTCCGACATCGCTCCCCTCCCTCGCATCGATATCGGCAGCCTTGACACCGGCCATCGCGCCGGCGTGAGCCGCATCGAGAAAGCGACCCTGGGCGAGACCTCGCTCTCCGGCTTCAACCGGAGAAGCGGCAACCTGGCCATCGATGGCGGGCTCAACCTCGACGGCGGCGTGCTCTATGTCGACGGCGCTGTCTCCATCCAGGGTGGGCTCAGTGGCGCGGGTGCGCTCATCGCCACAGGCCCGGTGGGCATTGAGGGAGGCGGCAGCCTGTCGGGTGCGTCCGGCATCGCGGTGGTCGCTGGCGGCGACATCCATCTACAAGGAACCCCATCGGAGCGCGCCGAGTTCCGCGGCCTCCTGTACGCAGAGGGGGGGCTGACGTGCGAGCACGCCAACATCGCCGGATCGGTGGTGGTGAACTGCTCGAGCGGCAGCGCCCGCGTGCAGATGAAGAGCGTCACGCTCGCCCAGAGCCCGGAGGTGGGAAGCGTGTCAGTCTCGGTCGTGACGCGAACCGCCACGGGGGCGGCGGAGGAGGGGGACCCGCTTCGTACCCGGCATCGCTCCACGCCAACCTCGTCTCGAACGGGGATCCGTACGGCTTTGGCGTGGCGCCCATGATGCTCCCCGTCAACGGCGCTTCAGACACCGCTCCCGTGCTCTTCACGGCGAACATGAACGGTCCACCCGATGACTGCTCCACGCCGCCTGCCGGATATCCCGTGACCCATCCGGCCACGGCGACCGAGCCCTGGATTGAGATCGGGGTGCCCGACCCGATGCCGAGCGACCCCATCACCCTGGGGTCCATCCGCATCAACAACCCCAATCCGAATGGGGCCTGCGACGAGGTCGACCGCGAGGGCGTGGGCTGGCAGCGCGCGTTCGAGGGCGACTTCACCGATCGAGAGAGCGCACGCGCCGCGCTCGTGCGCGTGGCGCAAGCCTGGGGATCGGGCAGCGCGGAGGATGCAACCGACCGGTTCCTCGATGCGTCAGCCCGCTACATGCAAGACACCGTGCCGGAGATCGTGCGCGTCTGGAACACCAACAGCCGTGCCCGCGCCAAGCCAGGAGGCACATCCGGAAGCAGTGGGGGCGGCGGCACGACCACGCAGAGCGTGAGCCGCTGGTCGCTCGACATCAATCGGTTCTTCACCCTCTCCGACCGCATCCGGCTGCTGTCGTGGAGGTCCCCGTGAACGCGCGGCGCGGCGCGCTGCTGCTCGAACAGGTGCTCTCGGTGGGGCTGCTGGCGCTGGTGCTGCTCATGGTGGCCATGGCGACCCTTCAATCCGGGCGCGGCAGCCGAGCGGCGCAGCGCGGCTACGAAGCGCAGGCCGTGGCGCAGAACCTGCTTGAGGCCCAGCTGGCCCGCTCGGTCTCGCTGCTGCCCGTTGAGACGCTTCCCGCGGTTGCTGGCCGGCTCTCCGACGATACCCCCTATGCCGCGGCACTCGAGGTGTACAGCGTGGCCGGAAGTGCCGAGGCAAGCGGGCTGAGCGACGATGACATCAAGGGCCTGCGCGTCCGCGTCGGCTGGAACGACAGCGAGGGATCGCACGAAGCCCGTTGCGAGAGCCTGCTGCTCAGGCTGCCGAAATGAGCCCCGCATACCGCCTGCAGAACCCCGGGGCGCAGTCTTGTCCAACCAGCGATGCGATCGACACGCGCATCGGGAGGATGGACGCTCATAGAAGCGGTTCTTGCAACGGCCCTGGCCGCCGTGGTGCTCGTGATCGTGGCTCAGGTGCTGTCGACCACCGCGCGGCAGACCCGCGCCCAGACCATGCGCAATCTCTACCGCACCCAGCTGGAGGTCGTGATCGCGAAGATGGAGCGCCTGCTCCTGCCCGGCCCTTGCGCGGGGGTTGCGTGGAAGCGCTCGGACACGCCAGGCGGGGCAGTGCTGGCGATCCACGGCACCCCGTCAGGGCCCTTCGTGGGCACCCCCCGCTGGGAATCGTACTGGCAGTGCTTCGTGTGGAACACCGAGACGGGCGAGCTGCGCGGGCTGCGCCGCCCTTCGGGCGGGTCGGGCACGGCCCCCGCGAGCACGCAGCCCCAGGCCATGACCGAACAGGAGATGGACGAGGTTCTGGGCGACGCGATGGCGCGCAACGGTGGCGAGACGGGTCTGCTGCTGCAGCGCGTCACCGATTTCCGCTGGAAGGTCGAACAGGGACCGCTCTATCGGCTCGAGATCGAGGTGGACATCCCTCACGACGAGAGTCAGACCGATCTGGGCGGGAACCGGCTTCGCATCGCGAAGATGATACGACCGCGCACCTAGAGGCGCGGCCTGAAAGGTCGCCCCGATCAATATGCAGCAGCTGGAAGTTCGGCCGATCCACCATCCCTTCTGGTCGCGGGCCTTCCGCGAGCGCTGAACAGGGGTTTTCGGCCAGGGTTCCAGGTTCAAGGAAGATCAACGCCGGGAGGTCAGAACCCGTGGAGCATCCCCACAGCCCGCACGCGCAGGCGCGCGATCTGGTGGACGCACTCTTCGAGCGACGCATCAGCCACGACGCATTCATCGAGGCGCTGGGGACGCTGCAGGCGAGACTCGAGAACGGCTTCGGAAAGCTCGAGGCGCTCCTGCCTGGCGACGACTGCCCGGAGGCCGTCGAGGTGGTCACCGCGGCCGCCGACGCGCTGCGCGATGCGTGGGCAGGGCTCGAATCGCTGCGCGCCCTCACGGTCGAGACGAACCTCGACGACGACGGGTTGGCTGACGGCGATTCCGAGGCGCCTGCAGAGCCTCCGCGAGACACCGATGAAGTCGCCCTCGAGCAGATCCGCCTGGCCACGGAAGCCATGATCGCGCTGGTGGGCGTGACCGAGCAGAACACGGCAGCCCTCGAAGCCTGGTCGGGCAGCCTGCTCGAAGAGATGTTCGGATGATTTCACAAGTCGGCGCCCCTTTCTAAGCCTCATCTAAGCCCCTCCTGGCATGCTGGTCACAGAACAGCGAGCAAGGAGACAAGAAGATGACGGTGAGCGCAATCCTCGAGAGCAGCAACCAGGGCAATGAGCCCATCGAGCGTGCAACCCCCTCGGCTCGAGACACGTCACGCGCATCTGCCCCCCGCTCGACCACGGTCGTCGAGTCGCGCGAGAGCTCAACAAGCCCCCTCACTCCCCAGGACCGTCGCGACGGTTTCACGCCGCGGGCCACTGCGCTGACGACGAATGACGGGGTGCGCCGCGTGCTCCTCGACATGCTCGGCGACCGTGGCGTCGCCAGGCCCGGCATGACCAGCGGTGGCGTCAGCGACGAGGCCGCCGCCTACCGCTCGTCGACCCCCGTGCCGCTCGAGGGCTACAACTACGACAAGCTCAACGACCCCAGCGTCAAGACCCCGAAGTACATCTTCGGACGCGTAGCCCAGGGCTACAAGCTCGACAGCGTGAAGGGCGACAAGGCAAAGGCCGAGGTGCTGCTCACCGCGATGCTGCCAGAGCTGCGGGCCAACGGACTCGAGGTGGTGTCGGTCAAGGGCGACCGCATCCAGGTGAAGACCGAGATCGGGTACGAGTGGGTCGACGTCATCCGCGCCGCAGGCGGCGACAACCCCGGCTGGCAGTGGGGATCGGAGGGCAAGGGCACGCCGCAGCCCACCGGGAGCGTGCAGGAATGGGCGGCAGCCACGGGCGTGGGAATGGATGGCGGGGCTGGCGGTGGCGCCGGCATGGGCGGCGTCTCCGGTGGCGGGTTCCAGAACCCCAACGCAGGCGTGCTGGGCAGCGCCATCGATCGCGGCGCGGTGATGGCCATCCTCGAGAAGTATCCGCCCACCAACGAGGGCATCCGCCAGGCCATGCCCGAGCTGCAGAAGAAGTTCCCCGGCGTCGAGCTCATCGAGCACCCCAAGCGTCTCGACAAGCTGAAGTTCCCCAACGGCGCCGTCATCGACGTCATCGTGAGCGCGGGCGCCCCGGACGCGAAGTGGGGATGGATGCCCGAGAACTGAGCGATGAGAAGAGGAATTGCCCTCGCCGGCGCAAGGATGCGGCATGCCGCGTCCGGACGAATCGTGCGCACCAGGCCCGCACCCTGTACCCGATGGTGACAGTACCGCAAGCGAGACGCTCCCCGTCGCGCGCGCAGCCTCTGAAGACGCGGTGCAGTCATCACTCGAGCTGCGGGTGCGCTACGTCGACCGACCAAGAGAGGTCGTTCCGCTTCATCGCGCCACGGTAGAACACGTCATCGACGGAGTGCATCTGCGCTTCCATCCCGAACCGGGCAGGGCCCGATTCCGCTGCCTGACCTCGTCGGCTCAGGTGTACAAGAACGGCGAAGCGGTGGACGCGGGAACGCTCGAGGCCGGGGCCTCCATCGAGGTGGGGCGGCATCGCGTGTTCCTCTGGGATGCGGGCAACCCGATCGCATACCTCAGGGGATACTCCCCGCCCTACGCCAACGAGATCTGGCCCTTGCCACCGGGCCTTCACCCCATCGGACGCGCGGGGCGACGGCAGAATGCCGTCCAGCTCGACCATCCCACCGTCTCGCGCGAGCACGCCACCATCACCGCCGACGCAGACGGTCGCTACACGGTCACCGGTGAATCGACCACCAACCCCGTGTTCGTGCACGGCGAGCGCGTAGAGCCGGGCACGAGCCGTCCATTGCAGCACGGCGATCTGCTTGAGGTGGGCACGCTGGTGTTCCGCTTCCACAGGCCCGAACAGACACCGAGCTCTACCGAAGACGGCGCAACATCGCTCGAGGTCCGCTCGTTCGGCGGCCTGTCAGTTCGAATCGCTGACCGCACATTGAGCGACAAGATCTGGAAGACCCAGAATGTGAAGTGGATGTTCGCCCATCTCGCATACACCTGGGACAAGCCCCTGGGGGTGGAGATTCTGCTCGAGGAGCTCTGGCCAGACGCAGACCTCAAAGGCGCCCGGAACAACTTCAACTACAGCCTGTCGACCTTGCGCAAGATGCTGCGCGAGGAGATGCCGCCGAGCCTCCAGGCCACCGAGATCGTTCTGCGCACGAGCTCGACGATGCAGCTCAACCCGGACCTTCTCGACCATCACGACGCCATCGCGCTTCGCCGCATCTCCGCAACGCGCCCCCCCTGCGACGCACAGAGCGAATCAGAATGGGATCGGGCGGCCGAGGCCGCGATCTTGTCGTACGCGGGGCCGTTCCTTCCCGAGTGCTACCTCGACTGGGCCGAGGCCGCGCGCCAGACCCTCGAGATCGCCGTGATGGACCTGGCGCGCATATTGCTGGAGCGGCTCGATGAACGACACGCATGGGATCAGGCCGTCACGGTGGGAAGCCACGTCCTCGGGCTCGACCGCTGCGCGCAATGGGCGTGCCTTCACGTGATGCGTGCCTTGAGCCACACCGGACGAGCCCTGGAAGCGCTGCGACTGTTCGACGCCAGCCGCGCGCACTGGATGCAGACCGTTGGCGTGGAGCCAGAGATGGCGCTGCTGCGAGAGCAGCAGCGCATCCTGACCCTACTCTGACGCAGGCCCCACCCGCACCGTGTCGGTGGAATCATCGTGATCGTCCAGCGCGTCGATGAGTTCGAGAACCCGCCCGGCACTGGCATATCGGTTGGCGGGATTCGTGTCGAGGAGCACCGACACGACTGCGGCAAGGCCATCGGGAAGGCCCGGCACCTCGAGTGCAGGCGCCTTCGCGGAGAGCTGCTGGCGGACCACCGCGTCGAGATCCTTCCCACGAAAAGGTCGGGTGCCGCTCAGCAGCTCGTAGATGATGATTCCGAGGCTGTAGAGATCTGCCCGTCGATCGACCTCGGTTCCACTCGCCTCGAGCTGCTCGGGAGCCATGTATCCAGGCGTGCCAAAGGCCTCGCCGGTGATGGTGACTGCGTCTCCCCCACGACGGCGAGCCAGGCCGAAATCGAGAATCTTGACCTGGTCGCCAAAGATCATGATGTTCTCTGGCTTCAGGTCGCGATGCACGATGCCGCGCGCATGCGCAAACTCGAGCCCCGCGATGATGGCGCGGATCCACAGGCGACAGGACAGCCACGGCAGGCCTGCCGGATCGATGTGGGCACGCAAGGTGCGCCCAGGCACCAGCTCCATGATGACACACGCCAGACCGTCGCGCTCGATGTAGTCGTAGCAGCGGGGAAACGTGGCGTGCTGCAGCTGGCCGAGAAGGCGGAACTCGCGACGGAAGCGCTCGACGGCGACGGTGTCGTCTTCATCATCGAAGTAGATCACCTTGGCGGCATAGGCCCCTCCCCGTTCATCGACGACGCGATAGACGGCCCCCGTGCCTCCCTTGCCCAGCCGACGTTCCACCCGATAGGCGCCGAGGTGCTTCCCGAGCAGCGGGTCACCACTGGTCTCGAGCTGCGAGGAGAGGCTCTCGAGCCGATCACCCGTCTCCCGTGCCTGGCGTCTCCAGCGCCAGATGACCCCGCTGAGGCCCACGAGTACCAGTGCTGCGAGACCCCACAGATAGGGGTGCGCGGTGACGGTGTCTGCCAGCGAGACGGTCCAGGTCGCTGCCGGGAGCGCATAGCGCCCGACGCTCGGCAGGCGCTCACTCCCCCAGTCCTGGGCGGCCACAGGAACACGAACATCCGCGTGGCCCTCGCAGCGCAGCACGAGGGTGCCCGCCGCGTACTGCACGGGACGCCCCGCTCGATCACGAAGGAGCGGTGGGGAGACCCGCAGGGGCGTTCCCGAGCGCCCCAGGAACGAGAGCCCCATCGGGCCGTCGACGAAGACCTGACACGCGGGGAACGCCTCGAGGGTGAGGGTGACCTCTTCGGCCGGCGGTGCGGCAGACACGCCCCCCGAGGTCAGCAGCAAGATGGCGATGACCCCCGTAGACGAGACGACGGCTGCGCAAGAGGGCAACTCGAGTTGACACCCCGGCAATTTCGCACCCCCCTGCTCGCAGCCCTCTCCAGCCGTCGTTCGACTCGTCTCGTGAGCCTCTCCAACGCCTGCTCGCTGCCACCACGCTCAGCCGCCGAGGCCGGACAGGAACGCCAGCACCTGTGCGGTGGCGATGACGTTGAACGGGAAGGTGGCCATGGTGTGATGGCCGCAGGGAAGCCACATCTCGCGATGGCGCAGGCCCCTTTGCCGGAGGGCTTCGTAGAGCGGTCGCGTCAGGTCGGGGAGACAGGTGGGGTCGTACGTTCCCGAGACGAAGAGCATCGAGCGCGAATCATCGACGAGGCGGTCGACATGAGACAAGGGGCTGAGGGGCGACCAGAGGTGGCGCAGCTGCTCGAGGGTGACGTGACCGCTGAGGGCCGCCCGCACGTGCTCGGTGGCCATCCCCCGCCAGACGACATCCGCGAACGACGCGGCCAGCATGACGAACGTGCCCTTTTGCAGCCGTGTGTCGTGGACGAAGGCCAGAAAGCCGATGAGCGAGCCAGCGCTCGTGCCGGTGACGGCGATGCGCTCAACCCCTTGCATCTCGAGCCAGTCGGCCGCGCGTCGCACGTCGAGCACGCCCTGGCGCACCGCCGCGAGGGTGCGACCGATATTGGCCGAGCAGAGATACTCGGGGCGCGCGACGCACGACGGCTGACGCGCGTGGTGATAGGGCGCGCTCACAAGCAGCGCGGTGAAGCCGCATCGAACGAGCAGGCGGCAGAACGTGACGTGGCTCTGCCATGACGCGGTCCACTCCGGGATGACGATGACCGCGTGACGGCTTCGTCCGCGAAAGACGCGCCCCACCACGGTATCATTCACGGGATAGCGCGAGGTCACGGCCGAGGGAAAGCGCAGCAACGCACCGTCAAAGGTGTACGGCCCCTCGAAGCGCGGCCCCGCCGAGAACAGGGTGTCGCTTCGTTCCTGCGCGCGTCGCACGAGCGCGTCGAGCTCGGCGACACCTCCGAGGCCGAGATGCTCGACGCCCCACTCGAACGGCAGGCTGGCACGGTCTTTCGTGGCATCGTGCAGAGACCGCTCGCGACGCCGTATCCACCGCGCGTAGGCCTTCGACACCGCTCCCGGTGACGAAACGCCATCGAGCGCGCGCCGCACGGCACCGCCGAGTCTGTCGCGCACCATGGAGCGATCGTCTGACAGTGACATCGCCCCACAGCCTACCCTGCGGCCACACCTTCCTCACATCGAGAAGGTCGGATCAGGCAGACGAACCTACGACGCCACCGCGGGCGCATCGACCACGCGACCGAGATCGAGCTTCACCACGCGATCAGCCACGTGGAACCAGCGGTCATCGTGGGTCACGGCCAATATGGTCTTGCCGCGCCTCTTCAGGTCGGGCAATATCTCGGTGTAGAACCGCTCGCGGAAATCGCCGTCTTGATCGGCGGCCCACTCATCGAGCACGAAGATCGGGCGGTCTTCGAGCAGCAGCTCGATGAGCGCCAGTCGCTTGCGCTGACCGGTGGAGAGCTTCAGCCGTGAGAAGCCACCGTCTTCATATGTGACCTTCCCGCTCAGGCCGAAGTGCTCGATGAGTCGGTTCACCGCTGCTGCATCCGGCGACTCGACCCCGTACAAGCGGTCGAACAGGAAGCAATCCGGGAACACTGCGCCATAGAGCTCGCGCACCCGCTGCATGTGGCGCCAGTCGACGGCGTCACCGTCGACGCGCAACTGTCCGGCATCTGCCTGGTAGAGCCCGGTGACGAGCTTGAGCAAGGTCGACTTCCCACTGCCGTTGCCCCCCACCACGAACAGCAGCTCACCTCTGGCGAGGTCGAGGTCGACCGGGCCACACGTGAAACCCGGCTGACGATCGGCGCCCGGATAGCTGTACACGAGATCACGCCAGCTCAAGCGGCCGGGCGCGACAGGCTCGAGCGATTCTTCGACATCATCCGGGGCTTCATCGACCTCCGAGGAGAGCTCGCCCTCGAGCTCGTCGAGACGGCGCAGTGCCGCCTCGGTGTCTTGCAGCACGGGCAGCAGCAAGAGCGCGAAGCTCATGGGGCCGTACATGAAGAGGCACGCCGACTCGATGTCGCTGAGGTGAGGCAGTGCCTGCGGGCTGAGCGCAGGGAGGAGGAATACGACGGCACCCACCATGACATAGAGCATGAAGTCAGAGTACACCAGCGGCATGTTCGCGATCTGCGTGCGCAGCAGGGCGTCTTCCTCGATCTCGGCACCCAGCGCGCGGAACGCTGCGAACAATGCGTCATTGCGACGCTGATCGAGGCGGATCTCACGCCCACCGCGCAGGATGTGCCCGAGAGAGTCGACGAGGCGTGAGCGCGCGTGCGCAAGGCGCTCGAGAAGATTCTCGAACTCGGAGCGACGCCAGGCGAAGAGAACCCCGCTCACGATGAGGAGGCTCGTCACGAGACCGAAGGCGTAGACCGAAAGCCAGCACAGGTATGCCAGTGCAAAGGCGAAGGTGAGTGACTGCTGCAGGAACATGCCCAGCGGGGGACCGGCCATCGAGACCAGCGAGGTGCCGTCGGCAAGTCGCGTGAACAGGCGCCCTCGACCCAGCGCTTCCATCTCTCGCAAGCCGCTGTGGCACAGGCGGTCGAGCAGGCGCACCCGCATCTTGTGCACCGCCCGCTGCACGAGGTTGTTGGTGCTCTGCTGGAGAACCCTGCCCACCTGAAGGTACACCCCGACCGCGAGGGCGTACGGCAGGAGCAGCGTGAGCGCCGGCTTGCCATCTTCGGCGGTGGCCTGTGCCGCGCGCATGCCCAGCGACAGCGCGCCGGCGCTTGCAAGACCGCTCACCGCGGAGTACAGAAGGAGTCGGCGCCGCGCAGAAAGCGGCGTCTGACGGAACAGGTCGACGAGGCGCATGGGCAGTGTGCCTTCTGTTCCCCACCTGACGGTTCCTCTGCTGCACCACTGCTCTGCGCGGTGGTGCGGGCGCGCGCAGCCAACTCCCCGCGTCCTGGGCACAGGGGGCTTGACCCGGCCGCCTGCCGCCTGAACGACACCGGCTTCTGAAGGAAAGCACGCGCAGAGTGTGAATCTTCCTCCCCACGGGGCCGCTTGAACCGAATGCTTCCAGGCCCTCAAGATCAAGCGCGGTCGGGCCCTCCGAGTGCGCCAGAGTTCCACGGGGTCTCGCAACAAGACCTGCCGAACCAGAGAGAGCCCAGA
>RGZZ01000083.1 GCA_010028905.1 Pseudomonadota bacterium
ATGGCCGCCCCCGCGGGCGCGGCCATGGACACCCCCACCACAGGCCAGCCGATGATGGCGAAGACCCAGAGACGAGCAGCACCCTCCGACAAGAGGGACGGCTCATCCGTCGATTCCGCCAAGATCACCCTGCGGACGAACTTCAACCCGCTGGCCTGCTTCTCTCCCGCCGTGCCCATCGTGAACGGGAAGGCCACGGTGCAGGTGAAGCTGCCCGACAGCCTCACCCGCTATCGCGTGATGGCGGTGGCCGCCAGCGGGGCTAACTCCTTCGGTTCCGGCGAGTCCACCATAACGGCACGCCTGCCTCTCATGGTCCGACCCTCCGCGCCGCGCTTCCTCAACTTCGGCGACCGCTTCTCGCTGCCGGTGGTGCTGCAGAACCAGACCGATCGGCCACAGATGGTGCAGGTGGCGGCACGGGCCAGCAACGTGACGATGACGGCGCCCGGCTTTGAGCTCACCGTGCCAGCGAACAATCGCGTCGAGGTCCGGTTCCCCGCCGCCACCGAACACGCCGGCACGGCGCGCTTCCAGATCGTGGCACGCTCGAGTGAAGGCAGCGACGCCGCCGAGCTGTCGCTTCCCGTGTACACGCCCGCCACCACCGAGGCCTTCGCCACCTACGGCACCCTCGACGGCACGGGCGCAACCGCGCAGCCCGTCAAGGCGCCTTCGAATGCGTTCCCCCAGTTCGGCGGCCTCGAGGTCGAGGTGTCGTCGACGGCATTGCAGGCCCTCACCGACGCGGTGCTCTATCTCATACGATACCCGTTCGAGTGCGCGGAGCAGGTCTCATCGCGGGTCATCGGTGTATGCGCCCTCAGAGACGTGCTCGCGGCCTTCAACAGCCCTGAGCTGCCGAGTGCGAAGGTGCTCGCGAAGACCGTAGCCAGCGACGTCGAGAAGCTCTGCAAGCTGCAGAACAACGATGGCGGATTTGCCTTCTGGCGACGCGGTGACACGTCGTGGCCCTTCGTCAGCGTGCACGTGGCGCACGCACTGGCTCGCGCGAAGTCGAAAGGGTATGCGGTTCCCCAGGCCACCATCGACGCCGCCCTCGCCTATCTGCGCGACATCGAGTCGCACATGCCCTCGTGGTACGGCGAAGACACCCGCAACGCCATCTCGGCCTACGCGCTCAACGTTCGCTGGCACCTTGGAGACCGTGACCGCGCAAAGGCCGCCCGTCTCGTGACGCGGGCCCTGCCCGGCGCTCGAGGGAACGCGCAGCCCAGGGAGACGCTCTCGGTGGAGGCGGCAGGATGGATCCTCCCCGTTCTGGTGAAGACCGCCCCTGACGGGAAGCTCGACGGCGCTTCCGCCGCCGAGAAGACCGCGCTCGAGCGCTACCTCACCAACCGGGTGACCGAGACCGCGGGTGCGGCCAGCTTCACCACGGGCTACGAAGACGGCCAGTACCTGCTGCTGGCTTCGAGCCGCCGCGCCGACGCGGTGGTGCTCGAAGCCCTGGTGGAGGTCGACCCCTCGAGCGACCTCATCGTAAAGATCGTGCGCGGCCTCATGGGGCATCGCAAGGCGGGGCACTGGAGCAACACGCAGGAGAACGTGTTCGTGCTGCTCGCGCTCGACCGCTACTTCAACGCGTTCGAGAAGCAGACACCGGACTTCGTGGCGCGCGTCTGGCTGGGCTCAGACTACGGGGGCGAGCACGCATTCAAGAAGCGGAGCACCGATCGGCTCTCGTTCGACATGCCGATGTCGACGTTGACACGCGGGGTCGGTGCCGACGGCACGAAGAACCTGATCATCGACAAGCAGGGCCCCGGACGTCTGTACTATCGCGTCGGCATGCGGTATGCCCCGCGTGACCTCGCTCTCAAGCCGCTCGAGGCCGGGTTCTCGGTGCAGCGTCGCTACGAGGCCGTCGACGATCCCGCCGATGTGAAGCGAGAAGCCGATGGCGCGTACACCGTACGCGCCGGCGCGCGCGTCCGGGTGCACGTATCGATGGTGGCGCCGTCGCGCCGCGTGCACGTTGCCCTGGTCGATCCCTGTCCGGCCGGATTCGAGGCACTCAACCCGGCGCTCGCCGTTCAAGGTGCGCTTCCGCAGACGGCAGGCAAGCCCGCGAACCCCTTCTGGTACTGGAGCCGACCCTGGTACGAGCACCAGAACCTGCGCGACGAGCGGGCCGAAGCCTTCGCAAGCCTCGTGTGGGAAGGGCTCTACGAGTACACCTGGTACGCCCGCGCCACCACGCCGGGCACCTTCGTGGTTCCCCCCCCCAAGGCCGAGGAGATGTACTCTCCCGAGGTCTTCGGGCGCGGCGCCACCGACCGCGTGGTGGTCAGATAGGATCCGAAGGCGGCGCATCGGCGACCGCTTCGGTTGCCGGCGCCGCCTCGGGGGGCACTTCCTCGGAAGACGCTGACGAGGCGGCAGCCGGCGCCGGCGTTGCCGGTCGGGAGAGATCGCAATAGATCTGCAGGCCGTGCTCGATGAGCACGCCCGCGATGCTGCACACCGGCACGGCCACGATCAGCCCGACGATACCCGCCAGCTCGGCGCCCACCAGCAGCGAGAGCAGAACGGTGGCGGGGCGCATCTCGAGGTTGGCTCCCATGACCAGCGGGATCACGACGTGCCCCTCGATCTGGTTGATGATCACGAAGAAGGTGATCATCAAGAGCCCGCCTCCGAATCCGTGCACCGCAAAGCTGTAGAGAACCCCTGGCACGGCGCCTACCACCGCGCCGAAATAGGGAATGACCTCGAGGATGCCCGCCAGAACGCCCACCACGAGGGCATACGGCATGCCGACCGCCACGAGAACCACCGTGACCGACACGGCAACGAAGCCGATGACCACGATCTGCCCCCGGAGATAGGCACGCAGCACCTCGAGGACATCGCCGACCACGGCAAGGGTCTCGTCTCGCGCGCCTGCGGGCACAAGGGCGATGGATCCGTCGCGAATGCGGTCCTTGTCGAGAAGAAGATAGATCGAGAGCACGAGGATGATCATGCCCTTGCCGATCCATCCCAGGCCAGAGATCAAGGCTGAGAACAAGACGCGCAGCGACGCGTTCGCCCACTCGTTCACGCTGGCCTGCGCCTTGTGCAGCTGCTCGACGGCCTGCGGGGGAACCCGCTCGATGTACTGATTCACCTGATCGATGTAGCCGTGCACTGCGCTCTGGATCTGCTGCGCGTTCTCCTGCATGGAGAGCAGCTGGCCGGCCAGGCGGGGAACGACGGTCACCCCCGCCAGCACGAGAACGGCAACGAAGGCGAGGTACACCACCACGATGCCCGCCCAGCGGGGCATTCGCTTCTGCAGTGCCACCACGAGGGGATCGAGGATGAACGCCACCAGCGCCGCAACCGCAAGCATGACGATGACCTGGTGGATGTGCTCGGCGACGAAGATGACGGCATACAGGGCCGCCACAACCCCCGCGCCGATGAGCACCCTCTTCCAGGGAAACGGCTCGCGCTCGATGATGACGCGCAACGGCTCCCCACCCGCAAGCCCGACCAATTTCCCGTGCCCTTCCTCGAGCGCCTCCGGACGCCTCTCACGCGCCTGTGCCGCCTCGGGCAGGCTCAAGACGACACCTCTTCGCTGGTGCGGGCCTCCATGGCGCGCTTGGCCTCGTCATCCTGACGCACGGCGGCCTCCTTCACCTCATCAGCCGAACGGCGTGGCATGCGCACCGTGAACGTGGTGCCCTTGCCGACCTCGCTCTCGAAGCCGATGGTGCCCCCGAAGGCGCCGGTGACGAGGCCATAGACGATGGAGGTTCCCAGGCCCGTGCCCTTGCCCTGCCACTTGGTGGTGAACATCTCCTTGAACAGCCGCTTCTTGTTTGCGTCGCTGATGCCGCAGCCGTTGTCGGCC
This sequence comes from Pseudomonadota bacterium, assembly GCA_010028905.1. Lineage (NCBI taxonomy): Bacteria > Pseudomonadati > Pseudomonadota > Pseudomonadota bacterium. Next base: position 3,866 of record RGZZ01000083.1, read on the forward strand.
ACATCGATCACCACGTCTTCCCCCGCCCGCTTGATGCGCACCCAGATAGTGCCCTCCTTGCCCTCGTAGGCATCGATGGCATTGTTGATCAGGTTGGTGAAGATCTGGCTGAACTTGCCCGCATCGCCCACGAGCGTGAGGTCGCGATCGCGCTCCGGCTCGAGCTCGACGGTGACGTTGTTCTTGCGCAGCTCGTGCTGGAGCAGCACGCGGATGTCGTCGATGGTCTGCACGGTATCGAATGCGCGCACCTCGACATTGGCGAGATCACGCGTCTGGGCCTTGACGCTGCGAACGAAGCGCGCCGCCTTCTGGATGGCCGAGCTCGCGATGTCAAGAGACTGACGCATCTCCTTCACGATCTCCTTGTAATCGTCAAGTGTCACCTCTGGTGAGTCGAACGACTGGGTGAGCTCGTTGGCCAGCTCATCCATGCTCTTGAGCGAATTGGCCACAGCACCGATCGGCGTATTGATCTCGTGCGCAATGCCCGCGGTGAGCTGTCCGAGGAACGCCATCTTCTCAGACGCCACGAGGGTCTCCTTGCTCACCTGAAGATCGCGATAGGCCGAGAACAGCTCGCGCGTTCGCTCCGAGACCTCGCTCTCGAGGTTTCGTGAGTACTCCTCGATGCGGCGATACAGGCGCGAGTTCACGATGGCGATGGCGGTCTGCTTGGCCAGCAATGAGAAATATCCCATATCGGCTGCGGTCACCGGACTGGCACTCGAACGTCCGGCGATGATTCCGCCGACAAGCTCGTGCTGCGAGAGCACCGGAGTGATGACAAGCGACTTCACCGACAGCTTCTCGAGAATGAGGCGCACCTCGTTGTCGAGACCCTCATCAGACACCGAGAAGGCGCACGGCAGATCGGTCTCCGCGCTCTGCTCCTTGATGCGGCGCGACAAGGTCGCGCTCAGCGCGTCCTTGACACGGGAGTCGCAGCCCTGCCAGGTGCGACAGGTGAGCTCGCTCTCTCCATCAACAGGCAGGTAGAGCAGCGCGCGATCGAATCCCATCTCCTTCGTCAGCGAAGTGGCCACGACTCTCAGCATCTGCTCGAGGCTGAAGGTCGCATTGATGAGGTTGCCGATCTTCTGCATCATGTAGAGCCGGTCGAGCTCGCTGTGGAGCGTGTCCTCCATGCGAAGACGCTCACGGTCCATGGACACGATGCGCCGCGTCAGCTGATCCATGTCTTGATTCTGATCGTCGAGCGTCGGAGGATCGATGGGTGAAGGGGCCAGACTCATTTCGCGTCGCCTTCCGTGCGGGCTCGCGCACCGGCGATGCCGGTCGCGCAGTGCGACCGACCCGAAGCGCGGCGATTGCTTCTGCGCGAGGCAGCCAACCGGGGCTCAGGCCTCGCCGAACGTGAGAACCACGATGGCGTCGTTTCGCAGCGACGAAGGACGAGCCTCGCCCTGTGCGCCTCCAGGTGCGATCTCGCCATAGCCATACATGCCGATCATGGGGATGCCCTCACCGAGGACCTCTCGGACGGCGCGCATCTCTTGCGCCGCCTCACGACCCATGACCTTTTCGCGTGCGAAGGAGGAAATCACCAAGGCCCCACGCACCGAGGCCCCAGAGAGACGGTCTTTCGCCTCAGTGGCCGCCTCTCGGGCCGACGCCAGAACGCCGTCGCGCGTGCCCATCATCAACCGGACCTGGGTGCCTGTCTCGATCTCTCCATTGCAGACGAGATGGCCCTCATCGGTGATCTCGATGGGATACCGCACCAGCGGCTCATGCTCGCCGTCGACCGCGAAGCCGAGCGGGTACACACCTGCCATTGCAGCGACAGGCCCGCTCTGGGCCGCGAGCATGCCATCTGCCAGATAGTCCTTGTAGAGCGCGACGGCGGCCTCCCCATCGATCTCTTCGAGCACGGAGCCGCTGGCGCGCGTGACCACGCGAGGTCGGCTGATGGGGGTGAAGCCGTGGCGAGAACCTGCGCCGAAGCGCAACGCCCCCCCAAGGAGAAGGCCCACCACGCTGTCCTTGAGCAGATAGCTGAGGCAGTACTGGGTGGTCTCGCGAAACGCGAGACCATCACCCGCGGCGCCTCCGACAATGGGAAAGGCCTCTCCTACAACCTTCTGCGCGCCGCGCACCACCGCGGACAGGTTGCCCCGAGATCCCTCACAGAACGTCAGCAGAAGCGAACCCGGCCCGCTCCCGGAGCCGAGGCGCCCGTCGAGGGCCTGTTGCGCCATGGCGCGCCCCGCCTCTTCGGGATCGGAAGACATCTTGTCACCCGCACCGGGGCGCACCTCGAGGCCGTCAGCGTGGAGAAGGAGAACGGCCACGGCGTTGCCCTTCGGCCCATCGACCACCAGGCTGCCGGCATCGGTGCAGCCGAGAATGGGCGTAGGCCCCACCGCGGAGCGAACGCCCTCAAGAAGCTCTGGCTTCGCATAGTCGGGGCTCGAGAAGATCAGCGCAAGATCGGCTGACTCATTGTCGATCTGGTGGAGGGCAAGGGTGGCTGCCTCGTGTCCGGCCTCGAATGCGTCTTTTACGTTGCTCCAGCTAGCTCCCGCTTTGACGCTCACGTCAGCTCCGCGCGACCTCCCGGTCTTCGAGCAGATGCTCGACGGAGAGCGGCTCCGCCGAGTTCACAGCATTGCGACCCTGCTCCTTCGAGACGTAGAGGGCTTGATCAGCGGATTCGAGCATTCGCTCGATCATGCGGGTCAACTGGGCGCGCTTGAGATTGGCCCGCTCCGCGGGAAAGCTCTGCAGGGTTGCCACTCCGCACGAGAGGGTAACCTTCACATCCGGAGGGGTGCCTTCGTAGGTGGTCGCCTCGACCTTGCGGCGAAGCCGTTCGAGAACCTCGGTTGCAATCTTGCGATCGGTGTGGGGCAGCGCGATGACGAACTCGTCGCCACCGAAGCGACCAACGAAGTCGTGCGACCGAACGCTCGACCGGATGACGTTGCTCACCGAGCGCAGGACGATGTCACCGGCGATGTGACCGTAGGTGTCGTTGACGCTCTTGAACTTGTCGACGTCGATGATGCAGAGCGAGATGGGATACTCGTAGCGACAGGCCTCGTGAACCTCGTCTTCCATGCGCTTGAAGAAGAAGTTCTTCAGGAAGGTCTTCGTCAGATCGTCTTCGGTGGCCATGCCGAAGAGACGGCGGTTCTCGAGCGCCTGAGAGGCCTGCATCGCGAAGATCTTCAGGAGCTCGACGTCGTACGTTTCCTCTGACTTGCGATCGAAGTAGATGACGCCGAGCGACTTGTTGCCCACCCGCAGCGGCACGAAGGTACGCGTGCCGTCTTCGACCACCTGCTCCTGCCCGATGGCGTCGTGCAAACGCTTGAGCAGCTCTTGATCGACTTCGTCGAGACAATCGAAGCTCTCGAAGCGGCCCGTGCCCGCAACGATCTTGAGCTCTTCGTCGTTCGAGATGACCGCGAATGAATCGGGGGTCTTGCCCCCCTCTGGGGGCAGGTTGAGCGCCCCGGGAAGCGCCGCCACGAAGCTGTGATACCCCCCGAGCAGCCCCTCCATCTGCTCGAGCACCCCTTTCAGGAGCTCCTCGAGGGTCTGCAGGTTGTACATCTCGGGGATGGCGTCGAGGATGTGACGCAGGCCGCGCTTGCCCTTGCTGATCGTGGAGATCTGGCGATACGACTTGAGCGACGCGTCGACCCAGATGAGCAGTTTCTCAGGCCCCTCGCTCTTGTCGTGATAGCCCTGGATGTCGAGGGCGTGGAGCATCTGACGCGGGGGCTTCTCAGAGGCGTACCCCGTCTGCAACAAGATCTGGGTCTCCTTGTTGAAGGGGCGGATGCGGGTCACGACCTCTTCGCCGGTCATGCCGGGCATGAAGTAGTCGAGTATCAGGAGGTGGGGCTGCCAGTTGCGCACCTTCTCGATGCCATCAGGGCCGTTGTTCGCGGTCTGGATATCGTGCCCATCTTTTTCGAGGAGCAGGCGCGTCGATTCGAGAACCTCGTCGGTGTCATCGACGATGAGGATCTTGTGACCAGACGCCTTTGCTTTCTGAACCAGTCGAGCCATCGTGAAGCGGAATCCTCCCAATCAACCGGAAGCCACTGTTTCCAAAGATTGGCGATACGGGTAACAGACTCCTGCACACCCACCGAGACGGGCTCGACAGGTGTCAGCCAGCCGTCGCTCCGAGACGGAGCAGCAGCGCGCGTGCCGCATTTCCCGCGTCCGGCCTGGCCGGCGTGTAGACGAGACAGACCCACTCCCCCTCCACGTCGACGTCACAGACCTCGAAGCCGTGCCCCAGCAGCACCTCGTCAAGGCCCGCCACGGCATCGACCCGGAGACCGCTCACCACGAAGACCCCGTCTGCCGTGAGCATCTGCGCAACCTGGGGCGCAATCTCGCAGACCACGTGCGGGAGGAGGTTTGCCGCCACCAGCCCCACCCGCCCGACAAGTCGACGCGACCACCCCACGAAGCTGTCGGCGTGCGCCGCCGTGATGACCCCGTCGAGGCGGTTCAGGCTCGTGTTCTCGCGTGTCGATCGCAGCGCGGCTTCCTCGATGTCGAACGCCATCACGCGCCCAGCCCCAAGCCTGCCCATGGCAAGCGCGAGAAGGCCGCTGCCTGTACCCACATCTACCGCGTTGACGCCCGGGCGCAGGTGACGCTCGAGGGCGCGCATGCACAGCCGTGTCGTCTCGTGCGCACCGTTTCCGAAGGCACGCGTCGGCGCCAGTTCGACGATCACGTGGTGCGGCTCGGCGGGGAAGTCGTGACCCGGGTCCTTGATCACCAGGCGCTCCCCCAGGACGGTGGGCGCCAGCACGGGCATGGGCTCGTCGAAGCACCACCCGCTTCCCCCCGCATCGGCCACGGGAGACGCGAACTGCACCCGTCGCACGCTGACACGCCTCGCCCCGGGCTCGTCCCTCGGCAGCGCTCGAACAGCGCTGCGCACATCCCCCACGAGGGCATCGGCGTCGAGGTTCCAGAGCACGTGCCCGCGAAGCCGCACACGTGCCGATGCGGCCGGCAGCTCGTGCAGCGTCTCCAGGCCGCGCTCTCTGAGCAGCGTCTCGGCGCGCTCGCGCAGCGACGCAGGGACATCAACGGTGATCTCGTTCCAGAGCATGCAGGCCCTTTTTCGCGCCGGGTCGGACATGCCCTGCCCTGTGGATCCGTGCGACTGCCCTCCCCTCACGAAGCGCCCACGGCTCCTTGAAATTCTTTCGCGACGCAGGAGAGGATTCGGCGCGAGGTGTCGAAGCAACCCTCGCCCGGTCGCGAAACCCGCCTCCTGCTGTCGCGGTCTGACAGAGCGAGCATCGAAGACCGCGTCACCAGGGCACGAGCGCTGGGCGCGCACAGTGCCCGGACCGAGCAGAGGAGCGTGCGACCGCACATGAGCATCGAAGACCACAGACCCGACAGGTCCCCGCAACCCCTGCCGCCCATCGCATGCCTGAGCCAGCGCGTGCGCAAGTTTGCCACAGCCATGGTTGGTCTCGCGCTGATGCTCCACCTCAGCGCGGCGTTGGCCGCACCCGCCAGCAAGAAGGCGCCCCCGAAGAAGCCCGCACCGGCCACAGGGAAGAGCAGCGGCGCGCTCGGCGGTGGAACGACCCCGAAGCCCGCCCCGAAGCCCACGCCCCAGGTCGTGGCGCTGGGCGCCGCGTTCACCTCGGCTGACCTCGACCGCGTCTTCGTGGGCAACCAGGCCGGTGTGCTGAAGATCTACGACAAGGACAAGAAGACGGTGCTGTTCGTCAAGGACGCCAACGGCACCGACATGCGCGGCGTCGACGGCACCCAGTGGGCGCCGATCGCCGACAAGCACCGCACCGCCATCTTCACCGCCCTGGGCATCGGCGACGCAGAGGCTGTGGCCGTGGCCCGCAAGATCATCGACGTCTTCCCCTCCATCAAGAACGGTCGCAGCGCAGTGGCCGTGCTCGGCGTGCTCGGCTCGCTCTCCGGAGAGCGCCTCCCGGCCGCCGAGGGCGTCGGTATCCGCCGCTTCCTGAGCGGCCTTCTCGAGAGCCAGAAGAAAGACGTGTCCATGCGGCGCCAGACGGTGCTTGCGCTTGCGCTGTGCGCCGAGACCGACGCCGACACCGTGAACGCCGTGGTGCGGTTCATGGGCGACAGCCACAACGCCTGGGAGACCTTCACCACCCGCCAGTTCTTCGAGTACCACAAGGACCGCATCCGCAGCCTGCCGGAGGCCGTCGACATCCGGCAGCGCATCGAAGCCTCGGGCAACCCGTACGCAGCCGATATCGCCAAGCTGCTGAACTAGTGAACTGCGCCCGCCGACCTCGCCACACCCCCGGAGCAGCGCGCCTGTGAGCGCCCCGCCCCTGCCCCTCAGCCTCACGTCTCTCGAGATGTTTCGTCTCGACATCGAGCGACAGATGCGTCACGAGCTGGAGAGCATCTACAGCGAGCGCATCGCCGACTTCACGCGAGCCGCCACCGCCCTCGACGAGTTCGAGGACGCCGAGAACCCTCCGCGAGAACGTCAGTTCTTCCTGGCCGAAGGCATACGCCTGAGCGCGGGCGTGGCCCCCCGCCTGTACGCGCTGGCCGATACCGCGTTGCGCCACCTCGGTATCGATCGACCGGTCGAGTTCTACATCTACCGCACCGACCGGCCTGACGCGTTCTGCTCGTACGACAGGGAACGAGCGATATTCAGCGTCTGCGTGGCGCCGGAATACATCAACATGCTCGAGGAGCTCGAGCTTCTCGACCTCCTCGGACACGAGATCGGGCACGCCGTGCTCGACCACGTGCAGAACAAGTTCCTCATGGCGGAAGACCTCTATCTCGACATCGAGGACTGGGAGGCGAGCATGCGCCACAGCGTCCTCGGCAAGCACGAGAAGCGCCAGCTGCAGAAGGCGCGTGACACCCTCGCCATGCTCGACCATTCGTTCCTGGCACGATGCCGCAGGCTCGCCCGCCTTCAGGAGCTCTCGGCCGATCGCATCGGGCTGCTCTGCAGCCGCGACCTCGGCGCCACGCTGGTCAGCCACATGAAGGAGCTCACCGGAGGCCTTTCGAGCAAGTTCATCTGCTACGACGCCAGCGCGATCATCAATCAGCTCGACGAGCTCGACGCGCTCGATCGACACGCCATCGATCTCTTCGACGGGACCCACCCCATCACGGCGGTTCGCATGAAGAGCCTGATGATCTTCGAGCAGTCGGAGACCTACGCCCGAGCCATCGGGCGGGCGTCATTCGCCCATCCCGGACACGAAGCCGACGCCATGGTCGACGACCTGCTGCGCAGAACGGAACGATTCCCTTCGAAGCCGAGTGACCGAACCCTCATCTCAGCCGTCACCGCGGGGGCGCTGCTGATTCTCGAGCCCGCCGGGACCGACGGCCTGCACGCAGCGTTTGAGAGCGGCCTCTACAGCCTGCTGGAGTACAGCGAGATCCCATCAGACTGGGTCGTCATCGACCCGCGCGGTGCGTCAGACCTTGCGCGGGAGTCGTGTGCGTCGCTGGTGGCCACCATGCCCGAGTCGGAGCGAGAGGACGCCCTGCGCATGGCCCTCCAGCTCGCGCACAAGGCGGGCAAGCCGTCTCCCCGCTCGCGGGGGCGCGTGCATCAGATGGCCACATACCTCTCTCTCCCCTCGCGCGCCGCAGACAAAGCGCTGCAGGAGGCGCACCGCCCGCCCGGAACAGACCGACGCAACGGTCGCCGTCACCGCTTCTCCCGCCGAGGCCGCCGCTGATCGGCACCCCGCGGGTCCCACGGGGAATGACACGGGTGTGAAGCGAAGAAGAAGCCAGTGAGCGAGCTGAAACCGGGAACCGTTCTCAAGAGCCGGTACGAGGTCGACAAGAGCCTGGCCGAAGGTGGCATGAGCCGCGTCTACCTCGGGCATCCGCTGATGGGCGCGGCCCTCGTCGTCATCAAGGAGCTTCGTGATCCAGGCAGCGACGCGGAGCGTGCCGAAGATCTCAAGCTGTTCGAGTCAGAGTACACCATCCTGCGAATGCTCGATCACCCCAGCCTGCCCCTCGTCATTGACTTCTTCGAGGATGGCGGACGGCACTATCTGGTCGAGGAGTACGTTCCCGGCGAGACGCTGCAAGACCGCCTGGAGGCGAAGGGGCGCTTCCCACCACTCGAGGCGGCGCAGCTCACCCTCTCGCTCCTCGAGGTCTTCGACTATCTGCACAAGCGGCGCATCGTCTACCGTGATCTGAAGCCCTCCAACGTCCTCCTGGCAAGAGACGGCAGGGTGCGGCTCATCGATTTCGGCGCCGCGCGAATCTGGCGCGAGGGGGCCCTTCGAGACACCATTCCGCTGGGAACACCGGGCTTTGCGCCACCAGAGCAGTATGGCAAGAAGCAGACCGATGAGCGGTCTGACATCTACAGCGTGGGCGCCATGCTCCACTTCATGCTCACGGGCGATGACCCCCAGCAGCGGGGGCCGTGGAACTTCGCGTCCCCACACACCCTCGATCCCACCGTTCCCGAGCCGCTCGCACACGTCGCCATGCGAGCCCTCGACCTCGATCCGGCCAAGCGCTTCCCCACCGCAATGGCCATGTACGACGCCATCGCGCAGCTGCACCTCAACCGGGGGGGCGATGCCCCCCTGCGGCTCGTCAACCTTCGGCGGCGCCTGCGTTTCACGCGCCCGCAGGACTACTACCGCGTGCTCGAGACCCTGGGCATGGGGCTCTTCGGCGCGGTCTTCTTCGCAGTCTCGGTCCCGGCGTGGTTCGCCAACGTGCCGCTTCCACATCCGCTGGTAGGTCTGGGGGTCACCGCCTATGCCGTCATCCACCCCTACACGAGCTGGAAGCGGCTGCGCGATCTCACCGTCGAGATCTATGCCGAAGGCCTGCGCATCGAAACCCCGGACCAGCGAGTCGATCTGCTGTACTGCGACATCGTGAAGCTGGAGGTGCACGCGCAGGGCTCCAAGACCAGTACCGGTGCCGACATCTACACCCGCAGCGAGCAGCACCATCTTGATGGGGTATGGCCTGGCTTCACCGAGGTCGTGAACATCATCATCGAAGAATCACAGCTCACCGAGAACAAGCTGGGCCTTCCCTGGCTGGGTCAGTTCGTCGAGTTCCCGGACAGAACCTACGAGCGCACCGTGTGAGCCGCGCTGACCTCAGGCCAGCTGCCGCCGGACCAGGTCATGAAACGGACCGCGCGCAGCCATGAGCGCATCGAACCCTCCGGACTCAACCACACGTCCATTCCCCAGAACGAAGATCTGGTCGGCGTCTCGCACGGTGCTCAGGCGGTGCGCGATGACGATGCGCGTCGCATCAAGGCTGCGCAGCGCCTCTGACACACGGGCCTGGGCGTAGCTGTCGAGGGCGCTGGTCGCTTCGTCAAACAGCAGCAGCCGCGGCCTCGCCGCCACTGCGCGGGCGATGAGCAGACGCTGCCGCTGCCCGCCGCTCAGGTTGCCCGCCCCCTCGCTGATGACGGTGCTCATGCCCATGGGCATGGCCCTGATCTCGTCGGCGATTCCGGCGATCTCGGCCGCCCGCCACGCGTCATCGAGGGTCAGCGCCCGCGCCCCCACGATGTTTCGAAAGATGTCGCCCGACATGAGCCTGCCGTTCTGCAGCACGACACCGATCTGGGCCCGCACAGCCTGCACGTCGAGCAGATGGAGCGATTCCCCATCGAGGAACACCGACCCGGAGCGAGGGCTCTCGAAGCCCAGCAGCAGTCGGAAGAGCGTGCTCTTTCCCGCGCCAGAGGGGCCGACGATGGCCACCATCTCACCGGGACGCGCTCGCAGGCTCACGTCATCGAGAATCAGCGGCCCCTCGACCGGCTCGTCTGCGGCACCCGCTGCGGACGTGGGGTAGCGGAACGTGACATGGCTCAGCTCAACGTCTCCCTTGAGATCGATGGCGCGGGCGTGGGCCCGATCGACCTCAGGCAGCGCGTCGAGGATGGGGCGTGAGCGCTCATACGCGGGCAGCGCCGCAATGACCGACGCCATGGCGCCGTTCATCGACAGGAACGCGGCGAGAAACGAGCCGAAGGCGCTGGTGAAGGCCAGGAACTCCCCCGTGGTGAGGCGCTGCGGGGAGAGCGCCACCGTGGCGTACACCACGATGCTCGTGGCGATGCCGAAGAACCCGTCGAACGCGGCCAGTGCGGTGCCGATGCGGCGCGCATCGAAGATCAGCCCGTTCTTGCGTGCGAACTGACGCGCCCAAACGCCGAAGGCACGCTCTTCCACCCCTGCGACACGAATCTTTGCAATGCCGCTCAAGAGCTGCGCCAGCAGACCGCCCAGCCGCCCCCCGACATCGCTGATCTGGCGCTGGCGACGCATCTGCGTGCGCAGCGAGAGCAGCAGCACCGCCATCTGGACGGCGAGCAGGCCCAGCGCAATGAGCGCCAGCCTTACATCGTAGACGAACAGCAGGCAGAGATTCGAGATCGACATGATCAGTCCGAGCGTCGAGGTCACCACCGCCCCCGTCACGGCGCGCCTGAGCGTCGAGACCCCCATGGCTCGGTTCACGAGCTCACCGGCGCTGTACTGGCGGAAGAAGCCCGCGGGCAGGTTCAGCAGGCGATCCCAGATCGCGGCTTGCAAGGGGGCTTCCGACCGTTGCTCGACGCGACTGATGGCCACCGACTGAACCAGCGAGAACATCGCCATCGAGACGCTGGTGAGAAACAGACCGATGGCAAGCTCGATGAGCAGCGACCGGTCGGCATCGGGAATGACCG
>RGZZ01000084.1 GCA_010028905.1 Pseudomonadota bacterium
CGCCGGCCCGCGATGATGATCGGATCGACGAGCTTCTTCGACGCGATGACGCGCTGGGCCACCGTGTACGTGATGGGGCTGTGGATGTAGAAGATGGGCAGCGGTCTGGGTGAAGGCATGTCGGGGGCATTCGGGGTTTGCCCCCTGGGTCCTGTGACGCTGAAGCGCATGCCCTGGGCTTGCGCGAGGCGGTCGGTTCGCTTCGGGGGGCGGCTTGCTACAGAATCTCTCGAACCGCCTGGCGCACGCGTTCGATGACGCTCTCCACGTCGCCATCAGACATCGTCGGATAGATGGGAATCGACACCGCGCGGGCGTACCAGTCTTCGGCCACGGGGTATTGCCCCCGGCGGAACCCGAGCTGCTCGTAGTACGGCTGGTAGTGCACGGGGATGTAGTGCACCTGCACGCCCAGGCCGAGGTCGCGCAGGCGCTCGAAGAAGGCGCGTCGCCGTGACGCGTCACGAACCCGCAGCACATAGAGGTGCCAGCCCGGTTCCACGTGGGGTCGAACCACGGGAACCTGCAGCGCGTCGATGGCGCTGAACGCCTCGCTGTAGCGATGGGCGATGGCGCGTCGGCGTGCGATGAAGGCGTCGAGCCGGCCCAGCTGGCTGAAGCCGAGGGCGCACTGCAGATCGGTGAGGCGGTAGTTGAGGCCGAGGTCTTGCATCTCGTAGTACCACGGGCCTTCATTGCAGCGCAGGTGCGCGGGGTCTTTCGTGATGCCGTGGGTCCGGAAGCGCGCGGCTCTCGCAGCCAGCGCAGGGTCGTCGGTGAGCACGGCGCCCCCTTCGCCTGTGGTGAGGGGCTTGACGGGGTGAAAGCTCACCTCGGTGAGCTGTGCCAGGGTTCCCACGGCTCGCCCGCCGACTGACGCCCCCAGGGAATGGGCTGCGTCGGCAACCACCGTGAGGCCGTGCTGACCTGCGAGGGCGTTGATGGCGTCGTAGTCTGCCGGATGGCCAGCGTAGTCGACCGGCACGATGAGGCGGGTCTGGGGCGTGATGGCCGTTGCCACCAGCCGCGGGTCGAGGTTTCCGGTGTCGGGCTCCACGTCGACCAGGCGAACCGACGCGCCCAGATAGCGCGCGGCGTTGGCTGTGGCCACGAAGGTCAGGGGCGATGTGATGATCTCGTCTCCCGGGCCCAGGCCCGCGGCGAAGTAGGCCGCGTGCAGGGCGGCGGTGCCTGAGTTCACAGCGATGGCGTGCCGCGCGCCGGCGTGCTGGGCGAGGGCGTTCTCGAAGCGATCTACGCCTGGGCCCTGGGTGAGGAAGTCGCTGCGCAGCACCGCGACAACCGCTTCGATGTCGCTCTCGTCAATCGACTGTCGACCATAGGGCAGAAACTGCACCCTAGATCATCTCTCGCAGCTGCTCCACCGTTAGCCACTGCGTGTTCGAGTCGCTGGTGTACGAGAAGTCGGGCGCGACCGGAACGCTGCTGTGGGCAGCTTTCTCCTTCCACCAGTCGCCATCCGGGCAGATGACGTAGCAGGGGCCGATGTCGATCGTGCGATAGGCGTCGTGCACCGAGATCATCTCTTCGTGCAGCTTCTCACCGTAGCGTATGCCCACGGTCTCGAGCCGGGCCTCCGGGGCGATGGCTTTCGCCAGATCGGTGATGCGCATGCTCGGGATCTTGGGCACGAAGATCTCGCCGCCGTGCATGCGCGTGAGCGAATCCATCACCATCTCCACCGCCTGGGTCAGGGTCAGCCAGAATCGCGTCATGCGCGGGTCGGTGATGGGCAGCACGCCGGTGGGGGCCAGCTTCTTGAACAAGGGGATGACGCTTCCCCGACTGCCCACCACGTTGCCGTAGCGCACCACCGCGAAGCGCGTCCTTCTCGAGGCGCCCACATAGGCGTTGCCATCGACGAACAGCTTGTCGCTCACCAGCTTTGTGGCACCGTACAGGTTGATGGGGCTGCTGGCCTTGTCGGTGCTGAGGGCGACCACGTTTCCCACGTTCTGGTTGATGGCCGCGTCGATGATGTTCTTGGCGCCCAGCACATTGGTCTTGACCGCCTCGAACGGATTGTACTCGGCTGCCGGGATCTGCTTGAGTGCGGCCGCGTGCACGACGCAGTCGACGCCATCGAAGGCCCGTAGCAGGCGATCGTAGTCGCGTACGTCTCCCAGGAAGAAGCGCAGTCGGCTCTCGCTGCGGTATTCCTGCTGCATGTCGTACTGCTTCAGCTCGTCTCGGCTGAAGATGATGATCTTCCGGGCCGCCGTGTGCTCGAGCGCGTGCTTGACAAAGGTCTTGCCGAACGAGCCGGTGCCGCCCGTGATCAAGATGGTCTGGCCGTCTAGAAGCTGCATTCGAATCGGACTCCTGGAGCAGTGGGGGCGTCTTGCGCGCGCTCGATTCTGCGTTCGCTCGAGCCATCGTGGTCAGATCTCTTGATTAGGTTCGCGTTTGTGGTTTGCGTTATCCTGTAGGGCCGGCACACCCGGTGGTGCGGGTGAGGCTGAACGGTGACGTCGGGGTGCGCGAGCGCATCCGGGCAGCGCAGGGTTCGGAGCAGGAGCGGCTGATCCGGGCGATGAAGCAGATCGCCTCCGATGAACATCGCCATCATTCCCGCGCGTGGAGGCAGCCGGCGCATTCCGCGCAAGAACATCAAGCCCTTTGGCGGCAGGCCCATGATTGCCTATGCCATCGAGGCCGCAAAGGCGTCAGGCCTGTTCGAGCATGTGGTCGTCTCCACCGATGACGACGAGATCGCGCGCATCGCGCGTGAGATGGGGGCAGATACACCGTTCGTGCGCCCCCCTGAGCTGTCAGACGATCATGCGTCCACGGTGCCGGTGATCGCGCACGCCATCACAGCCTGTCAGGCATTGGGGTGGACCGTCGATCTCGCCTGCTGCATCTACCCGTGCGTGCCCTTCATCGAGGTGAGCGACATCGCGGCCGGCCTGGCGTTGCTGAAATCGACCGGCGCCGATTACTGCTTTCCGGTGACTGCGTTCCCATCTGCCATTCAGAGGGCATTGAAGAGAGATCCGGAAGGGCGAATGGCACCGTTCTCTCCGGAGTTCGAGATGTGTCGCACCCAGGATCTGGAACCCGCCTATTATGACGTGGGCCAGTTCTACTGGGGCGCAGCTCGCTCCTGGCAGGTGAACACGAAGGTGCACAGCGGAGGGGTGGGGCTCGTCATTCCGAGCTGGCGCGTGGTAGACATCGATACCGTCGACGACTGGGCACGCGCCGAGATGATTCATCAGGCATTCTTCAGAGGTTGAGCGCAGATGAGAGAATCGTACGCGACCGAGCAGGAGCAGCTCTGGGCCGGTGAGTTCGGAACCGACTACATCAAGCGCAATCGCGGCGAGCGCGCGCTGGCGTCGAACCTGGCGCTTCTGTCGAGGGCGCTTCGCTCCGCACAGGAGGTCTCAAGCTGCATCGAATTCGGCGCCAACATCGGGCTGAACCTCAGGGCGATGCAGCTGCTGCTTCCGGGCATCGAGGCGCACGCCATCGAGATCAATCACGAGGCCACGCGTGAGCTGGCGCAGGTCATTCCGCAATCGAGGATACACCACACGTCAATCCTCGATTTCGAGCCTCAGCAGACGTGGGATCTGGTGCTCACGAAGGGCGTGCTCATCCACATGAACCCGGCGTGCCTGCCGCAGGTGTACGACAAGCTCGTCGCCGCGTGCCGTCGGTATCTCCTTGTCGCCGAGTACTACAACCCGAGCCCTGTGACGGTCTCCTACAGAGGGCACGAAGGTCAGCTGTTCAAGCGAGACTTTGCGGGTGAGATCATGGAGCGGCACGAAAAGGTGCGCTTGCTCGACTACGGCTTCGCCTATCGACGTGACCCCAAGTTCCCGCAGGACGATATCACGTGGTTCTTGATGGAAGTCTCCTGACGCGCTGAGGGGGGCGCGTGACGGATAGCGATCTGCTACATCATAAGTCGCACGGTCTCGAATGCTTCCACCAGCTCGGCCCCACAGCGGCTCCCGTGCGCTCGTGCAAAGATCTCCAGCGCTCGCGCTGAGCGTGGGTGGGGATAGTCGCGTCTCTCGAAGACGTATCTTTCCATGGCCTCTTGCTTGGCTTCGAGGTTCTCGTTGGTCACGGCAATGAACATGTCGGGCCTGAAGACCGATTCGGGAAGGCCAAATGCCCACTCCGTCGCGGAGAAGGTCTCAAAGCTGAAGAGCCCCTTGACCGTTTCGCCGGGGAGCGGTCGGGTGGCTGTCAGAACGGCCTCGAACGTCTTTCGGTGGTCGACGTTCAGGTCACCCGCGTGGTGCGTGAAGACGTAGTCAGGGGTGAAGCGGTGCTTCTCGGCCTCGACTGTCTTGATGAGGTCGAGCAGGTCGACCGAGTCGAAGCGATTGTCTGGAAAGGCATGAATCCCCACGCTCTGGTAGCCGAGGCGATGGCGGGCCTGTTCGATGCAGTCGCGGTGACTTGCGAGGTTGCTCGCCTGGGCGCTGCGGTCGTCGCGATCAACGCGAGCGGTCAGGCCTTCGCCGAGGATGACGACGTGGACCTGGCAGCCCCATTCGTGAACCATTCGGTGAATCGTGGCGCCAACCCCCAGAACCTCATCGTCGGGGTGCGCGGCCACCACCATGATCTTCCTCTGGTCGAAGAGCATCTGCTTCTCTCCTCTCAAGAATCTCGCAGAGACATCTCGAAGTCTGATGCGCGGTACAGCTGTCTGGCCGCATCGCCTTCGTTGAAAATCAGGTCGACAACCGAGAGGTCGGGGGTGAACGCCCCGTAGAGCTGTCTGTAGATCTGCCTCTGATGCTCGTGGAACCTCACGCGAATGCCGTTTCTGCGAAAGCTTTCGAGATCGAGGTAGTCTCGGCCGAACGGACCCGATATGTACTCGGTGGCTCCGAAGTGTCGGCAGAGGTTCAGCACGAGCTCGCTCTTATGCCCCGTGAGGTCGGTGATCGATGATGAGGAAGCGATGCGCGTCGTGATTCCGAGCGCATCCATCAAGATCGAGTTGCAGGCTGATATCAGT
Organism: Pseudomonadota bacterium; assembly: GCA_010028905.1. Taxonomy (NCBI): domain Bacteria; kingdom Pseudomonadati; phylum Pseudomonadota; species Pseudomonadota bacterium. The sequence continues at coordinate 5,012 of RGZZ01000084.1, forward strand.
GGGCACAGATGGGTCCATTCCTGCGAATAGGCGGCCTCGAGCGCGGGGAAGAGCGCATTGAGGTGCGCTGCGTTCCGGTACGACATCTCAATCGAGCGAAGGTGTCTTCTCCTCCAAGTGTCGTCTTCGGCGATCTCGAGGCTGAGAATCGGGTTGCTCTTGAACCTGCCTCGGGTCTTCACCGGAACAGTCAGCCACATGGGGCCGTTGCAGCCCTTGATCCGGTTCCGGTTCGTCACGCTGTTCTTCTCGAACTGCACATGATCGAGGACGACGTGCAGGTCGGACATGGCGATGCGCTCGAAGTAGCCGCTCCAGGGGAGAAAAGCGGGCTGGTTGATCGAGATTCTCATTCCAGCATCTCCATTTCGGAGATCTCACGCAGGCATCGGTTGATTCGAATCCGATCATCGCGAGACAGCGTAGGATAGAGGGGAACAGAGACCGTGCTGCGCGAGAGCGCAAAGGCATTGGGGAGCGTGTCTTCATCGCCCGGTATCTCCAGGTCCTCGATCGGGACGATGCAGCGAATCCCGTGACGCGCAAAATGTGAGATCACGCAAGATGCGTCTTTCACGCGGAGCACGGCGCGATAGTGGTTTGGCTCGATGTCGGATTCCCGAGGAGTCAGGAACGCCGGAAACGCGCTTTCGTACTCGAGGAAGATCTCTCGCCTGATTCTCAGCAGCTCTGGCAGGCGGGCCAGCTGACTCCGCCCGATGGCGGCCTGCAGATCTGTCATGCAGAGATTGAAGCGATAGCTTCGATCATGCCGGGCGTCAAAGCGCCGGTAGTCACGGATCTGCTCAATCCATGAGGTGTTGCGCGACACGATGGCGCCGCCTTGACCGCCCGTTGTGATCATCTTGGTGGCGTAGAATGAGTAGATGCCGATATCACCTGAAGTGCCAGCGGCTGCCCCCGAGACCCGGGCACCCATGGCCTGCGCGCAGTCTTCGATGATGAAGCCAGGGTGCTGTGCAGGGTCGAATCTCGACGGGATTCCAAACGTGTGCACCAGCACGAGAGCGGAGGCCGCGCCGACGCCGGGTGCGCTCAGGTCGATGTTGGGCTCGTCTTTCCGGTTGTCGACAAGGCGTTCGGTCAGGCCCGCCAGATGCACAGCGTTGCGAAGCGCAGCGCATGCGTATCCAGGGATTGCGACAGGTCCCTGCAGGTCGAGTGTGCGCAGTGCGAGATAGAGAGCCGCGCTGCCGCTCGAGACGGCCACAGCCGAGCCTGGGGGCAGGCTCAGGAAATCGCACAGCGCTGACTCAAATGCGTCAACCTGGGGGCCTTGCGCAACCCAGCCGGATCGAATCACATGCTCGGCCGCCACGATCTCCCTCTCATCAAGCGTTGGCCGGTTGTGAGGGATCTCTTCGATCTGGCTCATAGGGCGTCTGCTTCGAAGTATCTCCGGTAGTATCCCGCCTTGACCTGCATCGGATTGCCGATGACGAGTGAGTAGGGGGGGATCTGCACCGCATCCACGATTGTACCCGCGGCAACCACGCTGTGATGTCCGATGTCGGCCCCCCCCTTCACGACCGAGTGCGAGCCGATGAACACGTGATGTCCGATGCGAATCGGTTTGCGATCCACGTCCGGGCTGAGCCCCAGGCACTTCCTGTGTGAGTCGGCGGCGTTGATGGAGACGAACGATGCGATGTCGCACCCGTCGCCGATCTCCACGGTGGTCCCTGTGGCGTTGATCTCCGACATCCCACCGATGTAGACGCCAGTGCCTATCTTGGGTTCGCCGAGGATCCAGACGAGGGGATGGTAGGAATTGGCCTTGAATCGGGTCAGTCGGCTGAACAGCTCTCCAAATGCCTTCAGATCGATCATTTCGTGAAGTCTCCGAGCTGCATGTGTTCTCCTTGCTTGATGTCTCGTGTTGATCGCATGCCGATGAGCTGCTCCAGGAGCACGGGAGGAAGGCCCGTGCCAGGCCGGCGCAGCCCTGTGTTCTCGTGGGTCAGGGCTGTCCCGCACGCGATATCGGTGAGGGCGGCAATGCTGCGACGGGCGATCTTCTTCATCTCCCTCTCTTCAGTGGTGGGACGGACGAGTGCGCTCCCGAGGAGGAGCGTGGAGGTCTTGATTGCGTCGACCCACGCCTTCAGTGTCTCCGGGTTCTCGCTGAACCAGTGATCGGGTCCGGGCAGGTCTCGAGACAGCGTGAAGTGCTTCTCGAACACACAGGCGCCGAAGGCGGTGGCCAGCGATGACGCGAGCGGCCCCTGGGAGTGATCAGAGAATCCGAGATGGACCATTGGAAAGGCGTGTTTCAGGGTCTCCAGCTTGCGGAGGTTCACATCTGCCGGCGGGGTGGGATACTGGGAGGTGCACAGACAGAGCACGGTGGGGTGCCCTTCGAAGGCGCCTGCGGCTTCGAGCGTCTGATGCACCTCAGCCAGATCAGACATCCCGCACGAGAGGACCAAGGGGAGACCCGTCTGGGCATAGGTCTTCACAAGCGGGATGTTGGTGAAGTCATCTGACCCGATCTTGAGCATCGGCACTCCGATCTCGAGCAGGAGGCGCATGTCGGAGACGTTCTGCGGGGTCGACATGAAGATGATGTCGTTGCGGTCGCACTCCTCCTTGATCTTGAACCAGGCCTCGCGGCGCAGCTCGACCCGCTTGAACATCTCGCGCATCGGTTCGGTGACGGTTCTTCCCTGGGAGAGGTAGGTGTAGGTGGCGGTTTCATCGCCGCAGAACTCTTCTGCCTTGAACGTCTGGAACTTCACGGCTGACGCGCCTGCGCGCTTTGCTGTCTGAATCATCTCACAGGCGAGGTCGAGGCGTCCGTTGTGGTTGATGCCCACCTCGGCAATGATGAAGGGAGGCTCACCCGGACCAATCTCATAGGGGCCTACCCGGATGTTCTGTTTCATTGCTCCTCCTGCTGTCCAGGGGTGTTGGGGGTTGCTTGATGCGCAGACGGGGGCGCTGTCTGTCATTCAGGACATCTCGCAACGACGTTCCACGAAGCGAACTGATGACCGGTGCCGGGTTCGAAGCAGCGGTGGATCTTCTCCTCGAGATAGATCAGCTCAAAATCGCGAAAGAGCTGTCGAAGATGGTGCTCGTCTGAGAAATGGACCTTGCCCACGCCGGTGAACTGACCTCGGGGGAGCATCGTGCGCGTGTGTGCGTCGACGGGTTCTCCGAGTGCTGCGTCGGAGTGGTTGCTGGAGAACCAGTCTACACCGATGAAGGTTCCTCTCGGGGTCATCTTCTCTCTGATCTCCTTCAGGGCACGAGCGATGGCGCTTGAATCGTTGTGCGTGAGGGCGGCACGATCGACGATGATGTCGAAGCTGCGTTCGAGCGGGATCTCCTCGGTGAAGTCAGCGCATACGATGGCGCTTCGAAGGTCTGGGAAGCGGGTGTGCAGCTGATCGACAATCACAGGGCTGCCTTCGAGGCCGTAGTAATCGAGGCCGAGCGAGAGGAAGAGGGGAATGTTGGCGCCCGCGCCGCAGCCCACCTCGAGAACCGCACCTCCAGCGGCCAGGGTGCGCTTGCAGTGCCGGTGAACGAGGCTCACCACATCTGACCACGGCCAGATCGAGAGATGCGCGTTCGAGGCGTAGGTGTCGTTCCATTCCTTTGAAAATCCCACATGAGACTCCTCGGCGGTTTCTTCCTATATCGGCTCAGGGGGGTGAGCCTTTTACTGCCTTGCGTCGCCGCAGGGCTGGCGCGGCAGAAGGGTGCTGTCTCAGGGGGGATCCGTTCGAAGGGCCGCGACCACGCGGTCACCGCCGAATCCGTCAACCACGGTCTGGGCGTTGTGCCGCATTCGTGCGCGAAGATCTGCGTCTGGCAGAATGACGTGCAGCTGCGCCGCGATGGCGGCGGAAGAAAGGGTCTCGGCCCTGCCCAGGTTCACGCCCGCTTCTGCTTCAGACAAAGCGGCTGCGATGGGCCATTGGTTGTCGGCGAGAACGACCGTCAACATCGGAACGCCGATGAGTGCGAGCTCCCAGCACGTGCTGCCAGCACCGGTGATGGCGGCGTCGGCCCATTCGAGGTGCGGGGTCATGTCGACGACGTCGTGCACGATGTGGAAGTTCGGGGTGTCGCTGACACTGGCCACGAGCTCGGTGTGGCGAGGGTTGCCTCCGCCCACGATGATCCGGGCCTCGACCTGGCCATGCTCGAGCAGTCGCACGGCCTCGATGGCCAGTGGCGTGACGTTCAGGGGGTCGCTCCCCCCCATCGTGATGAGAACCTTTCGGCCGACCGCGCTTGTTTCTCGGCGGATTCCGCGATACGGATAGAACTCTTTGCGCAGCATCGTGTACCGGGTACCGAGAAGCAGCCGCGTGTGGGCGCTGCGGTGCGCATACAGCGACGGCGCAGCCTGGAGGTTCTGGTTGAGCACGACATCAGCCGTGTAGTGCGGAAGGCGTCCCTCGTCGTCGATGAGCAGCACGCGGAACCCGTGCCGTCGCAGCGACTCGATGTAGGGGCTGTCGAATCGGTAGCCGTCCACCACGATCCACTGCGCGTCGATCTCTTTCGCCAGCGTGGCGGTGTGAAGGGCGTCCGCAGCCAGATCGGCTGGGGGCTCCGAGCGATGCACCGTGCACCCGTCTGCCTCGAGCCGTTCCTCGAGACCGGATATCGACCACGACATGGCGAACGAGCACTGCCCTCCCGCCGCCTGCCAGGCGTGTGCCAGCGCCAGGCAGCGCATGACGTGTCCGGTGCCGATCTCGTAGGCTGCGTCGGCGCGGATCAAGAGCCGCTGCTGCGGGTGCAGGCTCATCGGTGGGCCCTGTGGTGAGGGTACTGTGTGTGCTTGTCTCGATTCTCAGCCGCCAGGTTGCTTTGAGGTGAGCGTCTGCAGGGCAGGGGTCTGGGTTGCCGCTTCAGCGCCGCACCTCGACCTTTTCTTGCGCCGACGCTTCGGCGTTGAAGCCCTGATCGCGCATGGCGCGCCACACGCGCTCGGGCACCAGCGGGATCTGGCGCAACCGCACGCCGATGGCGTCGTACACCGCGTTGGTGATGGCCGGCGCCGGCCCGTCGATGGGGATCTCGGCCACCGACTTTGCGCCGTAGGGGCCGCTGGGCTCGTGGGTGGTGACCAGGATGGTCTGCATCTGCGGCATGTCGGCCGACGAGAAGACGCGGTAGTCGCGCAGCGAGGGGTTGATCATGCGCCCGTTGGCGTCGAAGCCGTATTCCTCGGTGAGGCCATACCCCATGCCCTGCATGGCGCCACCCTCGATCTGGCCCTCGCACATCAGCGGGTTGATGGCCTGCCCGCAGTCGACCGCCGACACGAAGCGCAGCAGGCGCACGTGGCCGGTCTCGATGTCGACCTCGACCTCGGCGAACTGCGCCGCGAAGGGCGGAGGGCACTCGAGCGAGACGTATGACGCCACGCCTTGAATCTGGAACTGGTCGTGAGCGTACAGCGAGTGCAGCGACACCTGGGCAAAGGTCACCGCCTTGCCGTCGCGGGTGCGCCGCACCTGCTTGTCGGCCACCTCGAGGCCTTCGACGGGCTCGTCGTCGAGCAGCTTCGAGGCCACCTCGAGAATCTGGTTCTTCACATCGAGGGCGGCCTTCATGGCGGCGCGGCCCGAGATGTAGGTGGTGCTCGATGCGTAGGCGCCCACGTCGAAGGGCGTCATGTCGGTGTCGGCGGCGTACACGATGACGTCGTCGACCGGCACGTGCAGCGTCTCGGCCACGATCTGGGCGATGACCGTGTCGGCGCCGGTTCCCAGATCGGTGGCGCCGATCTGGCAGTTGAACGAGCCGTCTTCGTTCATCTTGAGCGACGCGGCCCCCATGTCGACGCCGGGGATGGCGGTGCCGTGCATGAGGCAGGCCACGCCGATGCCACGGCGCAGGTGCGGCGCGCTGCCCTGGCGCGGGGTGCGCCCCCCGTTGGCGCGATCGTGCCAGCCGATGGCCGCGGCCCCCTTCTCGATGCACTCGGCCAGGCCGCACGACTCTACGATCTGGGGGTGGCCTTCCTTGCCCTCGCCGAGGATCTTGGCCAGCTCGAGGTTGTCGCCGCTACGCACCATGTTGAGCTGGCGCAGCGCGAGGGGATCCATCTCGAGCATGTAGGCCAGCTCGTCCATGGCGCTCTCGACCGCGAAGAAGCCCTGGGGCACGCCGTAGCCGCGGTAGGCGCCGGCGATGGGCAGGTTGGTGTACACCACGTTCGCGATGAATCGCAGGTTGGGACAGCGGTAGAGCGACAGCGGTTTCTGGCCGGTGCACGTCTGCACCGTGAGGGCGTGCGAGCCGTAGGCCCCCGTGTTGGCCAGCACCTGCAGGTCCATGGCGGTGAGGTGGCCATCGCGGGTGGCGCCGATGCGCAGCCACAGCTTCTGCGGGTGGCGCGTGCGCGAGTTGACGAACTCCTCGGCGCGGGTGTACTCGAGCTTCACCGGCCGGCCCGTGCGCAGGGCCAGCAGCGCCACCAGGTCTTCGATCATCACCTCTTGCTTTGCGCCGAAGCCGCCGCCGATGCGCGGCTTGATGACGCGGATGCGCTTCACCGGGACCTGCAGCGCGCGAGCCACGATGCGTCGCGCGTGGAAGGGCACCTGCGTGCTGGTGCGGATGACGATGCGGTTGTCTTCGTCGAGCCAGGCCATCGACACGTGCGGCTCGATGGGCACCTGTTGCACATACGGCACGACGTACTCGCGGTCGATGACAACCTCGGCCTTCGACAGGGCGTCTTCGACATCGCCCACATCGGCCTCTACGCGCGCCGCCAGGTTGCGCTTCGCGTCGAAGATGCCGGTCGACTCCGGCTCGTCGTGAATGATGGGGGCGCCATCGCGCATGGCCTCGTCGGCGCTCAGCACCGCGGGCAGCACCTCGTACTCGACCTCGATGAGCGAGAGGGCGTGCTCGGCGATGTCGGGCGTCTCGGCGGCCACCGCGGCCACCCGGTCGCCCACGTAGCGCACCTTGCGGTCGAAGGTGTAGTAGTCGTAGGGCGATGGCTCCGGATGCCCCTGGCCCGCCGTGGTGAACGGCACGCGGGGAACGTTGAGGTGGCACAGCACGGCGTGCACGCCGGGCAGCGCTTCGGCCTTCGACGTGTCGATGCGGGTGATGCGGGCGTGGGCGTGGGGGCTCCACAGCACCTTGCAGTGCAGCAGGCCGCGCATCTCGATGTCGTCGACGAAGGTTGCGCGCCCGAGGGCCAGCTTGGTGCCGTCGATCTTGCGCGAGCTCTGTCCGACGACCTTGAGCGGTGTCTGTTCGGTCATTTCGAAACCTCCTGGGCGCGCATCTTCTCGGCGGCCTGAAGAACGGCGGCCACCGGCTTGACGTATCCCGTGCATCGGCACAGCGTGCCCGACAGGGCGTCACACACGTCGGCCTCGGTGGGCTGCGGTTTCTGCGCGAGCAGCTCGCAGGCCGCCATGACCATGGCGGGGGTGCAGTACCCGCACTGAATCGCGCCGGTCTCGACGAACGCTTCTTGCAGCGGGTGCAGGCCGTCGGCGCATCCCAGCGACTCGAGGGTGGTGATGGCGCGATCGCGGGCCTGTTCGGCCAGCATCACGCAGGTGGTTCGTGCCACGCCGTCGACCAGCACCGCGCAGGCGCCGCAGTCGCCGGTCTCGCAGCCGTGCTTCACGCTGCGCAGGCCTGCGGCGCGGAGCGCCTCGAGCAGGGTGTCGCCCGCGGCCGCGGGCAGCGCCGTGGCGGCGCCGTTCAGGGTGACGTTCACCATGTCGGGCATCTCAGGGCCTCCTCAAGCCAGGGTGCCCACGAGGGCGCGTCGCAGCAGCACGACGGCCATGTGGGCGCGGTACTCGGCGGTGGCGCGCACGTCTGCGGCCACGTTGATTCCTTCGGCGGCGTCAGCGCACGCCCGCTCGATGGCCCCGACGTCAGCGGGGCCTCCCTCGAGGGCCTTCTCGACCCGGGAGGCGCGGAAGGGGCGATGCGTCAGCCCGCCCAGCACGGCGCGCACGCCTTCGAGACGCCCCTCGCGGATGCATAGGCGCGCCACCGCCGTGACGATGGGGGCGTCGTGGGCGCTGCGGTTGAGCTTCTCGAAGCGGGCGCGGGTGTTCGCGGGCATGCGGGGGAGCTCGATCGCGGTGATGATCGCGCTCGGGGCGAGGTGCTGCGCCGGCTGGGCGAGCAGCGCGTCGAGGGCGACGTGCTCGGTGCCTTTTGACGATTGCAGGTGCACGGTGGCGTCGGCGGCGAGCAGGGCGGCCACGATGTCGCACGCGGGATCGGCCTTCGCGATGCACCCGCCAACGGTAGATGCGTTGCGCAGCAGGCGCGAGCTGCTCTGCATCACGGCGCTGTGGAGGATGCCGTCGAGGTGGGTGCGCAGCGGTTCGCTCTCGCTGATGTGTCGCAATGTCGCACAGGCGCCGATGCGGAGCGCCTCCGTGGCGGGCTCGATGCGGTCGAGCCCGAGCCGTGTCACGTCGACCACGGCCTTCACATGCGGCGGCAGGTTGGCCACGATGGTGGTGCCGCCAGCGATGACGGCAGCGCTGCCGTTCGCGCTGTCGAGAAGGCGGACAGCCTCGTCGAGGGAGCGCGGGTGATGGAACTGCTCGATGCGGCGCATCGCGTTGAGTCCTCTCTCAGTTCGTAGGTCGAACCTGAGAGAATTCCCGATGGCGCGCGGCTTCCCTTCAGCGGCGGATGTGCGTGCCTCACGCACGCCCGTGAGATTCGTGTCGGTTCGATCTGACAGGGTCGTTCGTCTGTCGGGCACCTGCACCTCGAGATCCAGGCGCTTCTGGCGTCGGCTCGCTCTGTCAGGGTCGTTCGTCTGCCGGGCACCTCGAGAACCAGGCGCTTCTTTTCTCAGTTCGCCCTGTCAGGGTTGTTCGTCTGCCGGGCACCTCGAGAACCAGGCGCTTCTGGCGTTTGCTCGCCCGTTCCCCCCGCGCAAATTCTCTACGTGGACGCAAAAAAACAGCCTGTCGGATGACAGGCTGTCTGTGTGGTTGCGGGGACAGGATTTGAACCTGCGACCTCCGGGTTATGAGCCCGACGAGCTACCGGACTGCTCCACCCCGCGTCGTTATTTGCTTTTCTGCGTGTCTCTGGCGATTATTGTCTCGTTTCGGGACGCCCGTCGCCAGGGGCTCACTATTATTAGCATACCCACCGGGGCTTGTCAACACCCGCTGACGGTGTGTTCAGATGATGATGGTTGGTTCAGCCTTCTCTTTGGAGCCTTGTGCGCGACAGGCGGAGGCAGAGCCAGGGAGATACCTGGCTTGTGGACGCGGCGGCTTTGCTGCTCAACGCAACGCTGCTGCAGTGGCGCTTGCCAACCGTCCAGCAGCAGTCTCGACTGCGGCTCGCAAGTCGTCGCCGATCTCGGTGCCCTCCGCGTCTGCGCTCCTCGG
>RGZZ01000085.1 GCA_010028905.1 Pseudomonadota bacterium
TCTCGAGACCCTGGAAGGCGGAACAGGGGGACGCGACCCCATGAACATCCCCCTGCCCCGAGACCTCGTGGGCGGAGACGACGGCTTCCTGTTCCAGGTCGAGGGCGACAGCATGCGTGACGCCGGCATCCTCCACGGCGATCTGGTCATCGCGCGTCGCCGCGACGAAGCCGAAGACGGCGACATCGTGGTGGCCGTGGTGAATCAAGACGTGACCGTGAAGCGCTTCTTCAACGGCAACGGCGTGACCCGCCTCGAATCTGACAACCGCCGCATGAAGCCCATCTTCGTGCGTGACGCGCGGGTGCTGGGCAAGGTCGTCGGGCTGATCCGCCGCATCTACTGACGCTTCGCCCGACGTCGCTCCGCTGCACCCCGAAAGATATCGCCCCGCAGCCCCCAGCAGAGGGTTATGGCTCCTGGACGTGGTAGAAACGAGACGTCCACGAGTAAGTGGAAAGCGGGGCGCTCGACGCCCTCCGACACCCCTGCTGGAGGTCTCATGAGACGCTCGAATCGCTCGCTCCGATCGGTCATCGCCACCTGCATCACGACCTGGGCCTTGCTCACGACATCGCTGCGCCCCGCTGTGGCCATCGAGCCGTGGCGCATCGTGGTGCGCGTTCAAGGACGGGTGGAGAGCCTCGAGCCGGGGCAGACCGCCTGGGCCCCCATCTTCCGATCGCGTCGCCTCAACGATGGCGCCTTCGCGCGCACCCAGGCCGAGTCAGAGGCCTGCATCAACCTCGCAGATCAGTCGTCGTTCCGCATCGGGCCCAGCAGCGAGGTCGAGATGACGAAGTTCCAGCTCACTCCCGAAGGGCGCACCGTGGTGTTCAACCTGCGCTTCGGCAAGATACGCGCCGACGTGGCCAAGAGCCTGACACGAAGCTCCCGCTTCGAGGTGCGCACGCCGAACGGCGTGCTTGCTGCGCGCGGCACCGAGTTCTCGGTCACGGTCATGCCCGAAACCGAGCTCAAGCGCCTCCAGGGCAGACCGTCGAAAGCCCAGGCGGCCACGCCAGAGGCAGAGATGCTCCTGGCGCAGAGCACTCCGCTGGTCACCCTCGTGACGGTGCACGAAGGTACCGTCACCGCCCAGCTCGATGGCAGCAACAAGAGCGTGTCCCTGCACGCGGGCGATAGCGCCGTCATGACGGGCGGTCCTTCATCTGGCGGCAGCACGCCTCCGGGCACAGGAGTTCCCCAGGTCAACCCACCCGGCTTCCCGAGTGACGCCGTGATGCCGGACACGGCCCCGAACCCTCCGTCACCGCAGGAGCAGGCCGTGCGCGCACAGACGCACGGCTTCCAAGACCCGTCGCTCTCTCCTCCGGGAAGCACCACGAATGGCACCAGCGGAAACGGGAACGGCGCGACATCGAGCACGTCCCCACCGCAGTTCTCTCCAGGGAACACCACCACCCCGCTCGAGAACACGACGGGCGGACAAGGCGGAGCAGGGAACACCGGTCGCATCAACATCATCGTGAAATAGGCCGACGTGGCGGGGCGCGCGCAGGCACGAGGCAAGGTCACCTTCTCGAGACGCGAGCGGTTCTTCTGCCTGCTGCTGAGCGGCGGGGGCCTCTTCGTCTTCGTCGTCCTCTGGGTGCTCCTGTCCGTCGCGTCACTGGCGAATCTCGGAAACCTCGTCGACGTGGTCGACGTGGTGGGGCGGCTCAACGAAGGCCTGCAGTCATTCACCCTGAAGCAGCGCGCGCACGAAGCCGACTACCAGAAGCAGTCTCTGCTGGCGCTGAACAAGGTGAAGGACAGCATCGCCCTCATCGTCGTCGACGACGAGACCCTGCGCGATCCGCGCTTCAACGAGTGGCCGATACCCCGAAGCCGTTACGCCGAGGTCATCGCGAAGATGGAGAAGGCAGGCGCGCGCGCCATCGGAATCGACGTTCTGTTCCTCGAGGCCCAGAAAGCCTACCCCAAAGCCGACGAAGCCCTGCGTGATGCGTTGAAGCGCTCGCAGAAGGTCGTGCTCGTCGACACGGTGATCCGCAACGGCAGCGGCGCGCTCGTGTACCAGGAGCCCCTGCCGCTGCTCATGCAGGGGTGGAGCGATCGCGAGAAGCTCGAGAAACTGGGCGTCACCTACGAAGGCGACGAGAGCGTGAAGTCGGTGCCGCTCACGGTCGCCCTCGATGAGGGTCGTCGCTTCTCGTTCGACACCCTTCTTGCGGCGCAGGCACTCGGCGCAGGCATCGATCGCATCGTTGATCGCTCCGAGAGAGGCTTTGTCCAGATCGGTGACAGGAGCGTTCCGCTGATGTCGGGTGCGCTCACCATCAACTACTTCTGGCTCGGCACGGCGACCCAGAGCGACGTGAAGTACGACACCCACGGAGGCGCCACGGCAGAGAGCCTGTCAGTGAACTACTACCCGATGTCGGCGCTGTACGACATGAGCGACGCAGACCTGGGCTACTACTTCAAGGACCGCACGGTGCTGCTCGGCGTCACCGCCCAGGCTGGCCACGATCTCAAGATCACTCCCGTGGGAAAGATGGCCGGGATCGAGGTGCACGCGAACGCACTGCTCACGATCTTGAGCGAGGGGTATGTCTACATGGTCGGCATCTATGCGGAAGCCGGCGTCGCCCTCGTGCTCTGCCTGCTGATCGGCGCCGCGCTGCCCCGTCTCGACGCGAGAATCGGCGCGCTGACGCTCTTCGCCCTCGAGGCAGGCCTGCTCTGGGTCTCGTATGCGCTGCTGCTTCGACGCAACATCTGGTTCGCGCCCGCGCTGCCCATGCTCTCTGCTGCGCTCGCCTTCGTTCTCGTCACCCTGTACCTGGTCAGGGCGGAGCGCAGAGCCAAGATGCTGATGAAGTCCTTGTTCGAGAAGGCCACGCCGGTGCGCGAGGAAGACGTCATCGAGTTCCTGCTCTCTGGCAAGACAGACGCCGACCAGTTCGAGCCCGAGCTCGAGGTGCGCGAGCGAACCGTCGTCTTCTCCGACATCCGCGACTACACGGTCATGTCGGAATCGATGAATGCAGACCGCGTCATGAACACGCTCAACGTGTACTACTCCGAGATGCAGACCGTCGTCAACGAGTGCGGCGGCAAGATCTGGGAGTACATCGGAGACGCGCAGATGGTGGTGTTCGGTGAGAAGACGAACGGGCGATACCCGCCAGAGTGCCAGGTGCTGCCAGAGTTCGCAAACATGAATCCGTCCGATCAAGCCGTCCACGCGAGCATCCGGATGGTGGAGAAGCTGGAGCAGCTAAATGCCCGCGCCCGAGAGACCGGCCTCCCCGTCCTCGACATCGGCATCGGCATCAACTCAGGCCCCATCTCGCTCGGCACCATCAAGAACAAGGGCAAGCTCGTGTTCGCGGCCATCGGAGACGCGGTGAACGTGGCCGCGCGCATGCAGGCGATGAGCAAGGAGATGTCGTGTCGGATCCTGCTCACCGAGACCACCTACAACCAGCTCGAAGACGTCTATCTCTCAGACCGTATCGATAATATCAAGGTGAAAGGGAAGGCCGAACCCATGACGGTGCACAGGATCTTCGCCGGCCAGCAGGCCCGGGAACGCGAGACCAGGGGAGAGCGCTCATGAACGAGTTCACGCGCGCGGCCGGAGCCCCACCTCCTGTTGACACCGCCGAGATGCAGCAACGGGCGCGCCTCATGCACACGCAGTTCATCGACCTCCGCGCCGTCGCCCTCGACCGCGAGATCGGCAGCGTGCTGCCAGAAGCCATGGCGCGACGCTACCAGATGGTGTGCATCGGGAAGCTCGAGAAGAAGATCACCGTGGCGATGCTCGATCCGCTCGACATCTTCGCGCTCGATGACGTGAAGATTCGGACGGGGTTCGACGTGGAATCGGTCCTTGCCGACACCGAAGCCATCGATTGGGCACTCAAGCGCCTCTATGGCGAAGACTCGTCGTGGAAGGAAGTCATCGACTTGGCCGAAGGGCTGACCGTCGATGTCATTCACGACGCCGAGGAAGACAGCGACAAGGACGTGGTCATCGACCAGCCCGTGATCAAGCTGGTCAACATGGTTCTGCAGCAGGCGGTCGAGCGCAAGGCCTCAGACATCCACATCGAACCGCGTGAATCAGACACCCTTGTGCGCTATCGCATCGACGGCGTTCTGCACGAGATCATGACCGTTCCGAGAACGGTACAGCCCGCCATGATCTCGCGCCTGAAGATCATGGGGCGCCTGCGCATCGACGAGAAGCGCATTCCGCAAGACGGCCGCATCCATCTCTCGATGCAGGGGCACGAACTCGACTTCCGCGTCTCGACGCTGCCTACCCTGAACGGGGAGACGGTGGTGATGCGAATCCTCGATCGCAAGGCGATGAAGGTCGACCTCGGCGCCCTTGGGTTTGCCGAGAGCGATCTTCGTCGATGGGTCGAGCTCCTCGAGCACCCGCACGGCATCATTCTCGTGACCGGCCCGACCGGAAGCGGAAAGTCCACCACCCTGTACTCGTCACTGGCCAAGATCAACAAGCCAGACGTGAAGATCCTCACCATTGAAGACCCGGTGGAGTACAACCTGCCCGGAATCGTTCAGGTGCAGACGAATCCCAAGGTCGGCCTCAACTTCGCGGCCGGGCTGCGCTCGTTCTTGCGCCAGGACCCCGACGTGATCATGGTGGGCGAGATCAGAGACCGCGAGACCGCCCAGATCGCCATCGAGGCCGCCCTCACCGGACACCTCGTTCTCTCGACCCTGCACACGAATGACGCAGTGAGCTCGGTCACGCGCCTCGTCGACATGGGCGTCGAGCCGTTTCTGCTCAGCAGCACCATGATCGGGGTCATTGCGCAACGGCTGCTGCGCACGACCTGCAAAGCCTGCGCAGAACCCGTGGAACCCCACGCGGAGCTTCTCGAGACGCTCACGAGGCGAGGCTTTGCGCGCGAATCACTGACCCTCACCCGAGGCGTCGGCTGCAACGTCTGTTCGAAGACAGGATACAAGGGCCGCATGGGCATCTACGAGCTGCTCGCCGTCGACGAGAAGATCCGTGAGATGATTCTCAAGCACGCCTCGAACGCCGAGCTGACGGTGCAAGGGAGGGAGGGGGGCATGTTGAGTCTCTACGAAGACGGCATCGCCAAGGTCGCTCGTGGGGTGACCACCTACGAAGAGCTGATGCGGGTGACTGCAGAGTAGCCATGACAATGAACAACAACGCCGACAACGACAAGATCACCTCCCTCTCCCGCCTGATGCACGCGAGCCACGAGCTGGCCCGTTCCACCGATCTCGACGAGCTCCTCAACAAGGCCATGCTCTCGATCATCGACGTGACAGACTCCGAGATGGGTTCCTTCCTGCTCGTCGACGAAGACACCAACGAGCTGTACTTCCGCAAGGCCTCTGGGACATACGGTGAGCTGCTCCAGACCATTCGGCTGCCCATCACCGACAGCAGCGTGGCCGGGTGGTGCGCGGTGCATCGCGAGGTAATCATCGTGAACGACGCCATGAGCGACCCTCGGCACTACAAGGGGATCGACCAGATGACCTCGTTCACCACGCGCTCTCTGCTGTGCGTGCCCGTGCTCTGGGGCGACCGCCTGTTCGGCGTTCTAGAGGCCGTCAACCGAAAGAGCGGCCAGTACTCGCAGACCGACGCCGAGCACCTCTCGATGCTCGCCACCCAGGTAGCCGTGGCCCTCAACAACGTGCGCGTGGTCGACCAGCTGCAGAACTTCTTCGCGCACATGGTCGATGTGATCATCACCGCGCTGGAAGTCATCGACCCCTCGAACCGCGGACACGTGGTTCGGGTCGCGCGGCTGTCCACCCTCATGGCGAGGGAGCTCGGGCTGCCCAGCAAGCAGATCGAGCAGGTGCTGTACGCTGCGTACTTCCACGACATCGGTCGGCTCTTCAATGAATCGGCCCACACCGGCGTACGTGACCACAACGACGTGGCGCGCGGCGCGCAGCTCCTCGAGCAGATCAAGCTCCTCGAGAAGGTGGCGCCACTGGTGCGCCATCACCTCGAGCGCTACGATGGCAGCGGAAAGCCTGGACGACTGCGCGGCGAGGAGATACCCCTGGGGGCGCGCATCATCGGACTTGCCGTAGAATACGATGAGGCCTACGCCCGATCGGTGGGGCATCTGCCCCTGCACGTCTTTCAAGCGCAGTTCCTCGATCAGGTGGCAGAGCGACACGACCCCCGCCTCGTCGCGACGCTGGCGCGTCACATCGCCCAGTCAGCTCCACCCGAGGCGAGAGCCACCCCCGCAGACACGGTCACATCGGAGCATAGCCCAGAACTCCCGTGACCTTCCATCCGCGTCCCTGCAATGCGTAGCGCACTCGCTTGAATAGGCTGTAGACCGAGAAGAAGAGGCGCAGGCGCAGGTGATCGATGACGAGCAGCGGTCGACCATCGAGCCGCGCTACGAGCTTGTCGTCGATCACTCCGTCATCGACGAAACGCACCCGCAGCCGCGGTCGTACGGTGACCATCTGACCACGACCGAGACGGGGGGCGATGACGATGACGTCGAGCCCGTCACCATCGTCAGCCGGCACCTCGGGAGCGCACCCGTAGTTGAACGGACAGGGCAGCACCGACCAGAACTGAAGGGCGAAGCGCGCATCGCGACCACGCGCCACCTTGCGGAACGACCAGGCGGGTATCTCGATGACGACGTCGACCGCGGATGCGCTCAGGAGACGCCCCCCGCGGGAATGCGGTCAACCCCCATGTAGGGCGCGAGCGCTGCAGGAAGGGTGACCGACCCGTCGGCCTGCTGGAAGTTCTCGAGCAAGGCCGCAATGGTTCGCCCCACCGCGAGACCAGAGCCATTCAGGGTGTGCAGGTATTCCGGCTTCCCCTTCGGCTGTCGTCGGAACTTGATGTTGGCCCGACGGGCCTGGAAGTCGGTGCAGTTCGAGCACGACGAGATCTCGATCCAGCGGTTCTGCCCAGGGGCCCATATCTCGAGATCATACTTCTTCGAGGGCGTGAATCCGAGGTCACCCAGGCAGACCGATACCACGCGATAGGGAATCTCGAGCCGCACGAGCAGCTGCTCGGCATCGGCGACCATCGTCTCGAGCTCATCGTAGGAGTCTTCAGGCTTGCAGAACTTCACCAGCTCGACCTTGTCGAATTGGTGAACGCGCACCAGCCCCCGCGTATCCCTTCCCGCGGCACCCGCCTCTGATCGGAAACAGGGCGAGTAGGCGGTGTAGTGAAGCGGAAGCGCGTCGGCCTCGAGAATCTCGTCACGGTGGAGATTGGTGAGCGGCACCTCTGCCGTTGGAATGAGATAGTACGGAGGATCGACCTGGCACTTGAACAGATCTTCCTCGAATCGAGGAAGCTGGCCCGTACCGAACAAAGAATCGCGGTTCACCATGAAGGGCGTGAGGAACTCGGTGTAGCCCCGCTCACGGGTGTGGACATCGAGGAAGAAGCTGATGAGTGCGCGCTCGAGGCGCGCGCCGAGCCCCTTCATGACGATGAAGCGCGATCCGGTGAGCTTGGTCGCCCGAGAGAAGTCGATGATGCCCAGCCGCTCCCCCACCTCCCAGTGAGGCAGCGGGGTGAAATCATAGGCGCGAATCTCCCCGCCACGGCGCACCTCGATGTTCGCGGCATCATCGGCTCCGTCGGGAACAGACTCGTGGGGCAGGTTGGGAATGACCTCGACCAGCGCCTGACGCTCCTCCGCGGCCGCGTCTGCGTCTGACTCGAGAAGCTTGATGCGATCGCCGAGCTGGCGCATCTCGAGCACCACGGGCGCCGTATCCTCACCGGCCTTCTTGCGCTGAGGAATGCTCTCGGAAACAGCGTTCTTGCGCGCCTTGAGCTGCTCAACCTCGGTTGTGAGCGCTCTCCAGCGCTCATCGACGGCCAGGACACGGTCGACCATGCCTGTATCTGCCCCCCGCCTGCGAAGCGAGTCGCGCACGGCATCCGGATCTTTTCGCACGAGTGCAATGTCTAGCATGAGAACCCTCTCGAGGCTGGAGCGGCATTCAGGGAGAACGCCCTCTCAGCCCATGTGTTTGACCACGGGAAGCGCCAGGCAGATCGCCTCACGAAGAGGCGGAAGCGCCGCGCGTGCGGCGCCCGGCTACATCTGCGCGGACAGCATCTTCCTGAACTCGTCGGGACGGAAGGACTTCGAAAGCGCCTCTTCCTGCGAGATGGCATTCTTTTTCACGAGCACACGCAGGGCCTGCTCCTGGGTCTGCATGCCGAAGTCTCGACCCGCCTGCGACATCACGCCGCTCAACAGACCTGTCTTGCCCTCTCGCAGCATCGCCTTCACAGGCGAGATGCCGGCCAGGACCTCGAATGCCGGCACCACCCCTGGCCCGTTGCTCTTGCGC
Organism: Pseudomonadota bacterium; assembly: GCA_010028905.1. Taxonomy (NCBI): domain Bacteria; kingdom Pseudomonadati; phylum Pseudomonadota; species Pseudomonadota bacterium. Next base: position 8,365 of record RGZZ01000085.1, read on the forward strand.
AGCAGCGTGTGGGAGATGATGCACTCTGTGGCGGCGGCCACGATGTTTCGCGCATGCTGGCTGAGATGCGCGGGATACACATTCATGAGGGACTCGCAGGCCAGCATGACACTCGGCACCTTCATCACCGCGATGCAGAGCGTGCCCCCGAGCGCGAGGCTGACAGCGGCCGAGATCTGCTCGTAGGTCTCCATCTCGGTGGTGACCACCACATCGGCCTGCTGATAGGAGAGAGTTTCGAGTGCCGCCTCGTAGTTCAGCACGTCGGTGCCGATCTCGCGCTGGATGATGGTTCCCTTGCGGTTCTTGTGAAGATAGTCGATGGGATTCTCGAACGAGACGATCTGGACCGCCCGGGTCTCGAGAAGATAGCTCACCAGCGCGGCGAGGGTCGACGATTTCCCGCTGTAACGGGTGCCGCACAGAACGATGAGGCCCCCTTTGATGCTGCCGAGCAGGCTCTTGATGTTGTCGGGGAAGCCCAGCTCCTCGAGCGTGGGCGGGGCCGGCGGATGGGTCGAGATGATGAACGCCACCGAGCCGCGCTGCTGAAGCGCGTTCACGCGGAACCGCGAGAGCCCCGGGATGCTCTGTGTGATGCTCAGGTCCTTGTTCTCGAAGAAGTAGTATCGCTGCTCCTCGCTCAAGAACGACTCGAGCAGTGCGGCCGTGTCGGCGGGGCTGACGAGCTGGTCGCTCACCGGCGTGAGCTGGCTGCCGTTCCGGAGCAGGATGGGGCTTCCCGGCACGATGTGCATGTGGGTCGCCCGTCGCTCGACGAGAAGGGTGAACAGTTCAGGAAGGTTCAACGCGCGAGCTCCTTAAGACTTGATTCAATCGCCGTGCCTGTGAGAAAACGTGGATGCGAGCCTCAATCGACCTTGCCCACGAGACGCTTCAGCTCATCCGGGCTCGACGCCTTTGCGATGGCGTCTTCGAAGGTCACAAGACCCTGGAGATACAGGTTGCGCAGCGCCATGTCGAGAGACTGCATGCCCAGCGACGCGCCGGCCTGGATGATATTGGGGATCTGATGGGTTTTCCCTTCGCGGATGATGTTGCGCACGGCAGAGTTCACCGGCATGATCTCCATCGCCATGACACGTCCGCCCCCCTTCGCCTTGGGCACGAGGGTCTGACAGAGAACCCCTTCGAGGGTCACTGACAGCTGCATGCGGATCTGCGCCTGCTGGTGGGGAGGGAAGATGTCGATGACGCGATCGACCGTACTGGCCGCGCTGTTGGTGTGCAGCGTTGCCATGACGAGGTGACCGGTCTCCGCGGCCGAGATGGCGATGGAGGTGGTCTCGAGGTCGCGCACCTCACCGATCAAGATGACGTCCGGGTCTTGTCGCAAGACGTGCTTGAGCGCCATCTGGAAGCTGTGGGTGTCGGCGCCCACCTCGCGCTGGCAGATGACGCTGTTCTTGTCCTTGTGGAGAAACTCGATGGGGTCTTCAACCGTGACGATGTGACAGCGGCGGTTCTCGTTCACGTGGTTGATCATGGCCGCCAGCGTGGTCGACTTGCCGCTGCCCGTGGGGCCCGTGACGAGAACGAGCCCACGCGGCTTCATGGCGAGCTCCTTGATGATGGGCGGCATCTTCAGCTCATCGAGGGAGAGCGGTCGCGACGGGATGACGCGGATGGCGCATCCCCAGGTGCCGCGCTGCAGGTAGACGTTGATTCGGAAGCGGGAGAGCCCTGGAATCGAGTAGGCCAGGTCGAGCTCGCGATCGGCGATGAAGCGCGCCTTCTGCTCGTCGGTCATGATCGATTCGCACATGTGGCGCACGGCCTCTTGGGTGAGAATCTCGTAGCTCACCGGGGTGAGATCGCCGTCTACCCGGATCATGGCGGGGCTGCCCGTCTTCAGATGCAGGTCAGACGAAGCCCGCTCGACCATCTGGTACAGCAGATCTTCGATCGTCAGTTCGGTGTCGCCCAGGACGTCGTGCTCGTGTGTCTCCACGGGAGGCCTTCCTCTCGATGTGCACGAGGCGATGGGCGTCGAAGCCGCACGCTCGCAATCTGTGGTGCTGTTTCTTCTCGACACCGACCAATGCCTCCCGGAAGCGGCAAGGCTCCACGGGAGGCGCGCCTGCACGCCCCCGCCACAAGGCTTTTGACCCGAGACGGCGTACTCTGCCTGCATGCGACTGAACCTCGCCCCGGGCATCGGAGCCGCACTGCTGGCCGCGCTTCTCTTTGGAGCCAGCACGCCGATGGCCAAGCGGCTCCTGGGTGAAGGTCCGAGCCCGTGGATGATGGCGGCACTGCTCTACCTGGGCTCTGGGCTCGGGCTCTACCTGACCCGCCGCATACGCGGAAGCGCCGCAGCCAGCCTCAGCAGAGGAGAGTGGGCCTGGCTGGGGGGGGCCGTCCTGGCTGGCGGTGTCGTCGCTCCCGTGATGCTCATGGCCGGCCTGACCGCAATGCCCGCGTCGGCCGCGGCCCTGCTGCTCAACGCGGAAGGCGTGTTCACCGCCCTTCTTGCCTGGTTCGTCTTCCAGGAGAACTTCGATCGCAGGGTGGCCACGGGAATGGTGGCCATCATCGCGGGGGCCGTCGCCATCGGCTGGCCCGCCGGTGGACGCATCGAGGCCGCGACAGCGTGGCCTTCACTGGCCGTCCTGGGCGCCTGTCTCGGGTGGGCCATCGACAACAACCTTACGCGCAAGGTCGCTCTGGCCGACGCCACCGCCATCGCCATGATCAAGGGCCTGGCCGCTGGCGCGACCAACCTCGCACTCGCCCTGTCCATCGGCAGCGCGCTCCCCGCGCCCCGCATCGCACTGATCTCCATGCTCATCGGATTCCTGGGCTACGGCGCCAGCCTCTCCCTGTTCGTGGTCGCTCTCCGCGCGCTCGGAACGGCTCGAACCGGCGCGTACTTCTCCATCGCCCCGTTCTTCGGCGCCCTGCTGTCGATCGTGATGCTGGGAGAGACGGTGACCCCCGGAATCGTGACAGGCAGCCTGCTGATGGCGGTGGGCGTGGTGCTGCACCTGACAGAGCATCACGAGCACGAGCACACGCACGATGAGATCGAGCACGAGCACGAGCACACCCACGACGGGGGTGATGATGATGACCACGACCACGCCGACGAAGGCGGCGTTCCCCTCGGAACGCGCCATGTCCATGTCCATCGCCACGTCGCCGTGACACACGTGCACGCGCACTTCCCCGACGCCCACCACCAGCACACACACGCGCCTCCCCACGCCTGACCTCCAGAACCGGCGTGGAGACGGTCCGGCGCAAACCGATCGCCTGGCCATGACGGGCGCCAACCCGGCGATGAGGCCGACGCCTCGCAAAGACACCGAAGCACTTCTTCGCCCACGACTGCAACTGGCGCGCCAGTGACGCTCTCACCCTGTTACGACGCGATGACGCGAACGCGATGTCCCCGCGAGAACCAGCGCCGCAGCGCATGGTCGCAGGCGAGGGGCTTCGTCTCGCGCGCAGGGAAGGTCGAGGCAATTGCATGACCCGCGCAGGAACCGTTGTCTGCCCAGCCGTCCGCGGTACCGATAGAGCCGCCATGCCTGCCCTGCCCTCGCGGGCAGATGCCCTGCGCGAGCAGCCGTCAGCCGACCCTGCGTCGCCGCCCGGCTCGGAGGGGAATCGCGCAGACCGGCTCGATGCGCTCATCCACGCCCGTTCGCACGATGAGCACACCGTACCCAGCCTCGTGACCGCCGCTGGGAGAGGCGTGAGATCGCTCTTCATTCCCAACGACGTCGAGCACACCATGACGCCCGACTACCCCGCCACCCGGTTCTGGTGGCTCGGGCGCGAGTTCGCGAACAACCTCTCGTACGGGTTCGCAGGCGGCCAGGCCACGTCGATGGCGCTCGAGATGGTCGTCAAGGCCCAGACCGGAGGGGCGGTGGCCATCATCGGGCTGGGGCTGGGCATGTACTGGTTCCCCAAGGTGGTCGACCAGATCCGGAACGCCTCATCGGTGGCCGCCTCCGCTTGCTCGTCGGCCGCTGACCGCAGGCCCAAAGCCTGGTTCCTCGCCGCAGACGCGATCGACAACCTGGGCAACGCCGCGATGAGCTGTGCCGCCCTGGTCCCTTCCGCCTACGCCCCGCTCAGCATCGCCACAGGAATCGCCTTCACGGTGGCAGGGGTCTTCAAGCGACGCGCCCAGGCAAACATGTTCTACCGCCAGGCTGTGAACCCCACCCAGACCTTGCCCGAGGTGAGCACAAAGGAGAGCAATCAGAGCATCCTGCTCAACCTCGTCTCGGTCGCCGCGGGCGCTGGGCTGCAGTCCCTGGTGCGGTCCACCGCCCTGGCCTACGCGCTTCCCGTGATCGGCTGCGCCACGGCGGCCCTGGGCGTGGCTGCGACCGTGAAGTTCCTGTCGCACCTCGACATGGAGAACATCAACGAAACGGTGGTGCGCAACGCCGTCGAGGCACTCGACAGCGGCCGTGAGCTGCCCGCGCCCGACCGTCGGACGATCTCCCTGGTCAGACAGCTCGCGGAACGAGATCGAATCGTGCTCGGCCGCCCGCTCGATCGGCTGAAGCAGGCCGGCGCGGAACGCTACCAGCAGCTGCTGAAGGCCTATGCAAGCGAGAAGTACGTCCTCGAATCGTTCAAAGGGCAGCCTTACGTGGTCTTGAAGCGAGATGCAAAGCCGGTCGACGCGCTGTCGGCCATGGTGCAGGCCATTCACGTCGAACGGCTCGCAGCCTCTCCGGCCTATGCAGAGATCGCCCAGCGTGACGGCTCGGACGCAGCTGACTTCTGGGTCGTCGAGCAGAGCCTCGCGGCGGCGCGCAAGCACGCACAAGCGTTGCTCGAACGCCTCGGTGCCAAGGGCTGGGCCACAGATCTCGTCGACTTTCGCGATTCTGAAGAGCGCGTGACAGAGGAGGAGCTCACCCTCCCCCTGTCTCCCGACCAGATCGCGCTGCCCTGACAACGGGCCTCGAGCCTTGTCGAGCCAGCCCTGCCGCGGCCTTGGAGCTCCTGATGATGCACACGGGAAGATCTCTCCGTCGACGCCCTGTCGGCAACCCCAAGAGAGAACGAAACGCATCGCAGAACGCACAGCGCCCGAGCGTGAAGCCCGGGCGCTGTACCGCTGGGGGAGTGGTGGTGGAGGTGGCGGGAATCGAACCCGCGTCCGAAAAGGTTCAGATAGAGACCAGGCTACGAGCGTATCCCGTGTTCTGGGATTCGGCCGGCGGAGCTCCCAAGGGCAGGATATCCGCGTCCCTAGCTTCCTTGAATTCCCCCTGAGTCCGAAAGCGGCTACTCAGAAGTAGTCGGCATGCGTGACGCCCATGACCGCCCCTGCCGACGAGAGCGGGTGGACGTCGCCGCTCTAGGCGGCGAGTGCCAGGTTGTTGTTGTTGGCAGTTATTGGTTTTCCGCTGTTTAACGAGACCGCGGATCTCGGCTCGCGTTCGCTACGTGAACACTCCCCGTCGAAACCGGTCACCCCCAGGTCATTGACGACACGCCCGCGAGACAACGCGTTCGCACCGCCTTCGTACTATAGCACGACGCCCGCGCGCACGCAATCGTTCCCCGCAGCAGAGACGGGCTGACGACATCATCCGTCAACATCGTTCAGAAGCTGTTAACATCGGTAACAGCACCGACACATCTTCTTCCCGACAGGTTGTGCTACGTTCGATACGAGAGAGCAGAACGTAGAGGGGAACCGGTTGCCCGTGATCGCACCCGCCGGAAGAACGCCTGTCCGAACGCCGTGGAACGGCCTCCCAGCAAGACATGAGTCCGAGCCCGTCCACTCCACGGCAGATTCCTGGACACCCTCCGCGACCGCGAAAACCCCTTCGAGACTGCCGGACCCACGCGCTTTCGCGTCGTCGACGGTCAACCGCCTTCACGCAGGACGCAGCCACTCTCGATTGAGCGCCATTGCGTCAGCGGCGCTGATCACGTGCAGCGCACTGGCGAGCAGCCTCACTGGAGCAGCTCTCCCCCTGACGTCTGCCAGCGCCTCGTTG
>RGZZ01000086.1 GCA_010028905.1 Pseudomonadota bacterium
GGCCTGGGAAACACAACAGCGGCGACCTCGTTAGAGGTCGCCGCTGTCTTTCCGTGCTTCGCCCAATGCGCTGGCGGTGGCACTTTTTTCACGTCGCTCGGACGATGGGGATGGAACTTGAATTAAATTCGTGCTATACTCATCGTGGCGCCCTCGGCTTCTTGGTACGATTCACGCGACGCCGAGGGCGGCATGCACGGTCCCCCAAACTCGATGCGCGCGGTGCATCGAAGCGACGGAGGCGTCCCCCGTGGCCGAAGAGGCGCGTCACCTCAACCCCGAGGAGCCGGCGACCCCGTTGCCCTCCCAGACGGCCCATCTGCAGGCCGTTCCGTCTCCGGGCCCCAGCATCTCCGAGCGCATGCGCGAGCGCGTTCGCGTGAGCGAGATCGGCCGCGCCCAGGCGCTGGCCGATGCGAAGGGCACCATCTGGAGCCGTTTCGGTCTGCTCAACACCCTCGAGACGCCCCTGCCCATGACGTGGTCGCTGCTGCGCCGCATGATGAGCGGCCAGAGGTCACTCGGCTTCGAGCCGGATCCGGCCCTTGACGAGACGGGGGTGCTCGATCTCATCTGCGGTCGCCCCTACTTCAACCTGAGTCGCCTCTCCCGTTCGTACATGGCGACCTTCCCGTTCACCCACGCGGCCGATGAGATTCGAAGCCATCCCGCCAAAGCCGAGTACCCGGTGCCGCGCCTCGACTTCCGCGCCGCCTCGCCTTGGCTCTGGCGGCGTCTTCCCCGCACGTTCCTCACCCTTCTCGGCGCGCGTCGTCGGCTTGACCGGTGGGCCTCTAGCCAGGCCGAGCCCCTGGCGGCCGGTGTCGCCCCGCTGTTCATCGCCGAGGCCAGGCGTGCACACGGCGAAGATCTGCGCAACCTCGATGCCTCCGCCCTGCTCACGCGCCTGCGCAGCTGGGTGCGTCGCACCGTCGATGAGTTCGCGGTAGAGGTTCTCAAGACGGCTGCGGTGACGGCATACCTCACCGGTCGTCTCGAGAGACGGCTGGGGGTCGACGAGACGCACACGCAGCTCATGCACGTGCATCCGCGAGCCGAGGCTGATGTCGACGCGGTCATGAACCGTGCCGCCTACTCGCCCTGGCCCTTCGAGTCCTTGCTCGAGGCCATCGGACATCGCGCCCCCATCGATCTCGAGCTTGGGGTGCCCCGCTGGCGAGAGAGCCCGGAGAAGCTCTGGCAGGAGATCGAGCGCCGCCGCACCGTCGAGCCCGCACCGCGAACCATCGTGCGCGGTGCCCACGATGAAGAGGTCGAGTGCGCGCGCACCTGGCTCTCGTTGCGTGAGACCTCGCTGCACTGGCTGCTTCACGGCTGGGACGAGATCCGTCGCACCCTCGTGGCCCTCGATCGCCGGCTGCGTCTCGACGGCTGCGTCTTCTGGCTCACCTTCGAAGAGGTGCAGAGCGCCCTCGATGCGCACGTCAACCGTGATCTGCTCGATGAGCGCATCGATCGTCACCGTCTCATCGAGAAGATCGAATGCCCTCGGGTGCTCTTCAGCGACAACCTCGACGTCATCGGGCGAGGGTGATCAAAAGCACGCAAAAACCCCGTCATTGTCGCTTTTTTTGCGAATTCAAGATGGGTTGCGTTCACAGAAATGCAACAACATGACAGGTCGACGCATGATACCCTGATGCCGCATCGACGAGGAGGCCTGCGGGCCTGTCGATGTCATTCCAATCAGGGGAAACCAAGCCATGACCGTCATCGGACAACAGATCACCAGAGGCGAGCTGCTGCAACGCGCCGTCGCCTATCAGGCCAGCCTCCTGGCCAATTCCGCCACGCCCTACAAGAGCGAGCTGAAGGCGCAGAACGAGCAGTTCGTGCGCACGCTCCAGGCTTCGCCAGATGGCACCCTCGACGAGATGCGCGCGCATGCGCAGAAGCGTGCGGCCTCGTTGGGAAGAGAGGCCGCTGTTCTCGGATTTGCGGGCCTGGGCGTGATCATCGCCACCGCCAGGTTGCCGGCGCTGAGCGGCCCCATCGCGCACGCCATCGGCTTCGGGGTGGGCATCTATGTGGGGCAGGTGCTGAGCAGCCAGATGGCGGTGGAGGCCGGCCGCCAGCGCGTGTTCGCCGCCCAGCTCACCGACTGGCAGGCCAGCATCGACGCCCAGCCCCCATCGCAGGGGGCTGACCGCGCGGCTCAGCTCGGGCTGCAGGCCTCTGGCGCATGGGGCAGCAGCTGCACCGTTAACCGCAGGGCGTCTGTGTAGACGGCGTCGTGTCCCGGCATGGCCAGCTCGTCGGCGATGAGCTGCTCATAGCTCTGGGCATCGGCGCCGACAATCCGCTCGAGGGGAGGGCGCCCCTCGAGCAGGGTTACTGTGCGAATGCATTCGCCTGAAGCCTGCAGCTCGACGCGACACGTCATGGGCTGCGGGCCCGCCGCGTGAAGCTCGACGGCGCGAAGCCCCGGGGGGCCGTCGCTCGATTGGCGCTTCAGCGCGATGCACACCTCGCCGTGGGGGGCGCGCACCGAGAAGGTCGGCGTGCCTCCCCAGGGTGCGCGTGCGGTTGCTCCCCAGCGCAGGCGGCTGCCCAGCCAGCCGGTCAGCAACCAGGCTTGCACCGCGGCGCGATCATCGGTGAGCAGCGGGTCAGCGTACTCCACGGTGACGCGATCGATGTGCTCGAGACCCGACATGTTGGCCGAGCCATCGAAGAACTGCGCCACCAGTCCCCGCCACGGCGTGAGCCGAGCCCAGTTCACGTCTGTGCAGGCCACATCGAGCTTCACATGGTGCTCGAGCAGCGTGAGCGCCCAGGGCAGATCGTCTTCCGGCTCGACGAAGTACGAAGAGTCGAAGATCACCCGGTCGGCGGCCTGTACCAGCGTTTCGAACAGGCTTCCCTCGAAGGGCGGGTCGCCTCGCCACCACAGCACCACCGGGAGATCGGGCGACAGCAGGGGCGCCACCGCCCCTTGCAGCGAGTCGAGCGCGGAGACGCCGCCTTTCAGGGTCACCTGCTCGCACGCAATGGTGCGCACGCCGTTCTCGGTTCGCGCGTGGACGTGTGAGGTGGCCGTGAGCGGCGCGGTCCGATCATCGTCGGCCACGATGTGGACGACGCGGCACGCGACCGCAGCCGTCAGGTCTGGCATGATGGCTTCGGCGCGCTCCGCGGCTCTCGCGCCTCCGGAGTAGATCACCAGGCTCAGGGTCGACGTGCGCACGACGGCGCCGGGGCCTCCCGCAATGCCATCGGCCCGCTCCTGCCATGCCTTGGTGAGATTGGTGAGAAGCTCTTCTGGGTTGGCGCCTGAAGCGGTCTTCTCGGGGGTCTCACAGATCTCACTGGCGTCGCTCATCAGAATCGCCTCCAACGTCGGCCGTCCTGGCGCAGCAGTTCACGGGATTCGGGTGGGCCCCATGAGCCTGCTTCGTAGGTCGGGATATCGCTGCCTCTGTCAGTGTGCCAGGCGTCGAGGATGGGCTGCACCCGCGTCCAGGAGGCCTCTACCCAGTCGTACCGCGCGAAGAGCGTTGCATCGCCGAGCAGCGCGTCGAGGAGGAGCCGCTGGTAGCCATCCGGTGATTCGCCTCCGAAGGTCGAGCCGTATCGCATGTCCATGCGCACGGGGCGCAGGATCATGTGCGGTCCGGGGAGCTTGGCCTCGAAGCGGATGGAGATGCCCTCGTCTGGCTGTATGCGGATCACCAGGGCGTTCTCGTCGACCTCGCTCTGGGGGCCGTTCTGGAACAGAAGATGCGGAAGCTTGCGGAACTGGATGGCGATCTCGGAGAGCTTGCGGGCCAGACGCTTGCCGGAACGCACGTAGAACGGCACGTCGGCCCAGCGCCAGTTGTCGATGGTGAACCGAGCCGCCGCAAAGGTCTCGGTTGTCGAGGTGGGTGAGACCCCTTCCTCGTCGCGGTATCCGGGAACGCGGGCGCCGTTCACCCAGCCTTTCGTGTACTGCCCTCGTACCGTGAAGCGTGACACGTCGTCTCCTGAGAAGGGGCGTATGGCACGAACCAGCTTTGCGGTCTCGTCGCGCACCTCGTTGGCGCGAAACGTGGCGGGAGGCTCCATGGCGACCACGCTGAGCACCTGCATCAGGTGGTTCTGGATCATGTCGCGCAACGCACCGGCCTGTTCGTAGTAGCCGCCGCGCTTCTCCACGCCCAGGCTCTCGGCCACGGTGATCTGTACGTGGTCGATGTAGCGGCGGTTCCACACGGGCTCGAACATCAGGTTTGCAAATCGGAGAACCATGATGTTCTGGACGGTTTCCTTGCCCAGGTAGTGATCGATGCGGAAGACCTGGTCTTCGCGAAAGGCGCTCTGCACGTCGCGCTGCAGCTGGCGGGCAGAGGTGAGGTCGCGTCCGAACGGCTTCTCGATGACGATGCGAACCCATCCTCCCACGCCGTCGGCGTGACCGCCGATGGGATCGTGGGCATCGTGCGAGAGCCCAGCCGCACCCAGCCCCCCGATGATCACGGGAAACGCGGTGGGGGGAACGGCCAGGTAGTAGAGACGGTTGCCGCAGGTTCCGCGTGCTTCGTCGATGGTGGTGAGCCGCGCGCCGAGCGCAGACCACGTGTCGGCCGATGCGTAATCGCCCGCGTGGTAGTAGAGGCCCTTGGCGAAGGATTCCCACAAGGGGCTCGAGACGTCGACGCCTTGCTTTCGCATCGACTCGGTGACGGTCGTCCGGAAGGCGTCGTCGGACATGGGGGTGCGCGCAAGCCCCAGGATGGTGAAGCCGGGAGGCAGCAGCTTCGAGCGCGCCAGACTGAAGAGCGCGGGGATGAGCTTGCGGTGACACAGGTCTCCGCTTGCGCCAGCGATGATCATGATGCAAGGCTCCGGCGTGCGTTCGAGACGCAGGCCGAGGCGCAGGGGATTCACGCGTTCAGAGGGGGTTTCGAGAACAGGCAAGGCAGTACCCCAGGCTCGTGATGCGAGGTGCGCGTCGCGGTTCGCCCGCGACGCAGTCCCCGTTCGAGAGGGGTTGGGCCCGGAGGCCACGCCTTCCTTCTTGCCGGCTCGGCTCGTGGCGGAGGCGTCAGCTCAGGAAGCTGTTGAAGCCCTGACCGATGCCGCCGAAGGCGCCCACGCCGTTCATTGCGTTATGACCGCCAAAGTTGCCCTGGGACTGGCACTGGCGGCAGCTGTTCTCGCTGCCGTGCTGGCCGCCCATCATTCCCGCGAGCAGAATGCCCATGAGCAGCCCCATCAGCATGCCCATCATTCCCTGCATGCCGCCCATCATTCCCATCGGGCCCATGCCGCCCATCATTCCCATCGGGCCCATGCCGCCCATCATTCCCATGCCGCCCATCGGGTTGATGCCGTTCATCATGTTCATCGGATTCATCTCATCCATTCGTAGAATTCCTCCACGCTCCGTCACCGTACCTCAGGCGGGCTGTGCCGCCTGCGCTTGACCCCCGTTGCCCTCCAGGCTTCACGGGTGCCGGGCGCGCGCTCTGATACGGGTACGTCAAGCCGGGTAAAGGGCGGATAAAGCGTCCGTTTTGTTGCCGATGTAAACATCGCAGCGGGGATTCGAGCAATTGTGTTCACATCGCGGCAACAAGTGCCGCGAGGCTTTCACTCGTCCTCGAGGATGACGACGTCGGTGCTGCGGCCCTGGCCAGCGGTGAGCGAGCGCATGGCCTTCTGCACGCGCACGTTGCCAGCCACCAGGCGGGTCCACCCCTCATTCAGGTCGGCGACGCTGCTCGTGCGGGCGAAGTCACGCATGCGATGCAAGCCCTGCAGGCTCTCGCTCAACCCTCGCTGCACCTCGTTCGCCACCGCGCGGGCAAAGGTATCGCCCTCGAGGGGGGTGTTCAGGGTCTCGAGCCCTGTATCGACCTGCGCGCGCACGCGCGTGACCTCGGACTCGACCGCGTCGAGCACGCGCTTCCACTCCGCGGGGATGATCTGTCCTCGCGCGATGGCCTCACAGGCGTCGTACAGCTTGCCATATGCCTCGGGCACCAGAACAGAGCCGCCTTCGTGCTGCTCGAGGGCACGCATCTCTGCCTGCCAGTCATCGTGACAGTCGAACATCTCGGCGGTCAGATCACGAAGGTGGGTGGAGCACTGTTCGACCGCGGCTTCGTCGAGGGCGGCCACGGCGGTATCGAGGGCGTCGAGCGCGGCGGCATTCTGTGCGTACAGGCTGCGGATGCGATCGACGATGGCTTCCGCGTTCCCCCCAGGCGGGACGCTCTGGGACTGGGTCTCGAGATCGCTTCGCGCCTGCTCGAGACGAGCACGCTGCGCGGCCACCGCCTGTCGCCCACCGCGCACATCGTCATCGCGCACGGCCTCGAGCGCAGCCTCGAGTGTGGTCTCGAGGTTGTTCGAGCGGCGTTTGGGCTCGGATCCTGATTCGACACCACGAAGCGTCTGGCGCAGCGCACCGAGCAACTCGCTCTTTGAGTCCATGTCCCGGGGATTCCACCGCCGCGGTGCCTTATCCTGTTCAGTGCAGGCGGTTCACGGGTGCGCGCGGTTCACAGGGTGGCCTCGCTCCTTCCTGACGACACCCACGTCTGCCACATCGTTGACAAACGTTCGAGCCTCGTGTATACTCACGTGCGTGTTGCGCGACCCTCGTTTTCGCGCAAACCCCGACTTCGTCGGGAGAATCCCCCAAGCCGCGGAGATGGCGGAACTGGCAGACGCGTACGTTTGAGGGGCGTATGGGCAACCGTGAGGGTTCGAGTCCCTCTCTCCGCACCACAGCCTGAAGCTCGCGCAAGCGGGCTTCTGTGCTTCCGTGGAGGTGTATCGGCAAATGCCGCTGACCATCTGGTGGGTGTCGAGCACGCCTGCGGGTGACAAGCTGGGCGCGCTGGCGGCGGCCCAGACCCACGTCGAGCTCACCATGCCGTCGTGGCTCACCGCGCCGCTCGAGCCCTTGCGATGGTTCGATGTCGCCCTCTCTGTTCTGCCGCATCGCGCCCTCAGCCTCACGGCGCTTCTGCTGCTCTCGCTCCTGCTGTCGGGGCTTGTGCGGCGCAGGCGCGGCTGGCGCGCCGTCGTCGCCACGGCGGTGGCGCTCACCCTCACGATGGCCGGGGCGCTCGAGTGTGTGCGTGCCATCGATACCCGTCTCAGCGCGGGGGTCTCCTGGGTGACACCCGATACCGCGCCGTTTCGCCTTGCCAATCTTCACGCCCACAGCCAGGCCTCCGGGGGTGCCCTCATGCCGGAGGACCTCGTGTCCTGGCACCATCAGCGGGGGTTTCGCGTGCTCGCCATCACCGACTCGAACGGCATGCGCGCCGTCGAGCGCGCGCAGGCCTGGGTGGCGGCGAGCGGACTGCCCATGGTCATCGTTCCCGGCGAGGAGTATCGCGGCACCACCCATCTCCTCATGTTCAACCTGCGCACCCCCGTTCTACCGGCGGAGCACGGCGTTCCGGAAGCTGTCGCGGAAGCCCGTCGACAGGGGGGGCTGGTCATCGCTGCCCACCCGTGGACCGCGGATCGCTCGCCGTCCGCCCTCGTCGATGCAGGTGTGGGCGGGTTCGAGGTCACGAACGGCAGCTGGATCGCCGACACCGAGACCCAGGCGCTGGCGAGACAGAAGGGGCTTGCGCTGACGGGAGATCTCGACTACCGCGAGGGGGCGACGCCCATGTGCGCCACCGTGCTGCCGCTCTGGGCCGATACGCCGGCGCGGGTTCAGCAGGCGCTCGAGCGCGGTGAGTGCGCCGCCCTCTACCTGGCCAGTCGGGTGAGTCACGGGAACTGGACCCGTGGCATGCCCGCACGCTTCGCAAGGAGCATGTTGCGTCTCATCGATGAGCGCCTCGCCATGTTCCTCGTCGGTGTGCTCTTCTGGGCGCTGCTGCTGATCGCTGCCCGCGTGTACGTGCGGTGGCCGTCGTGCCCGCTCCCTGCCCGCGGGGCGCTGGTGTGTGTGCTCGCGTGCACGGGGGTCACGGCGGCGTTCACCCTCTGGTGCGTGTGGTGGCAGTTCCGCGTGGGCTGGTATCCCCGTACCGAGTGGGCGATGGCGCTCTGGGCCGTGGCCACGCCCGTCGCGTGGTGGGCGCTCTCCGCGGTGCGCCCTGCCGAGGAGGGGAACGGCGGCTGACGCTGTCGCGGGTACGGCTTTCGCAGGCGCTCCCCTCGGTGTCAGGGCGGCGGTGCCAGGCGGGCGTGCTTCTTCAACCGCAGGCTGTTGAGAACCACCGACACGCTCGAGAACGCCATGGCGGCGCTGGCCACCATGGGTGACATGAGCGAATGGGTGAAGGGATACATCACGCCGGCCGCCAGCGGAATGGCGATCACGTTGTAGGCAAACGCCCAGAACAGGTTCTGCTTGATGGTGCGCAGGGTGACGCGTGAAAGGGCGATGGCCGAGACCACGCCGCGGAGATCGCTCCCCACAAGGGTCACGCCAGAGGCTTCGATGGCCACGTCGGTTCCCGTTCCGATGGCGATGCCCACGTCGGCCCGTGCCAGTGCGGGGGCATCGTTGATGCCATCGCCCACCATCGCAACCCGATGCCCTGCCTCCTGCAGGGCGGTGATGCAGGCGAGCTTGTCGCCCGGCAGCATCTCCGACTGCACCTCGTCGGTTCCCACCGCGCGCCCCACGGCTTCCGCAGTGCGTCGCACATCGCCCGTCAGCAGAACCGTGCGCAGTCCCATCGCGCGCATCTGTCGAACCGTTTCAGCCGCCTCGGCCTTCACGGGATCGGAGACCCCGAGCAGGCCGGCGAGGAGGTTGTCGACTGCCACCAGCACCGGTGTTCGTCCCTCTTCGGCGATGGCTTCAGCCTTCTGTCGGAGCGGCGTGGTGTCAACGCCGCACGCGTCGAGCCAGCGCGCGCTTCCGACGCGCACCGCCCTTCCTTCGATCTCGGCCTCGATCCCCTTCCCGGGGAAGGCCTCGAAGCGTGTGGGTGCTGTGCGGGCGATGCCACGTGACTCGGCGGCACTCACGATGGCCTCGCCCAGCAGGTGCTCGCTGCCGGATTCCGCCGAGGCCGCGAGGCGAAGCAGATCACGCGCATCGCGCTCAGGGTCGGTCTCTGCAGGCGCTCGGTCGCTTTGATCGACGTGCGCGTGGAGCGGTTCCGGGATCACCACATCGGTGAGGACGGGGCGTCCCTCGGTGAGCGTTCCGGTCTTGTCGAGCACCACGACATCGAGGCGTCCTGCGGTCTCAAGGGCCTCTCCGCTCTTGAAGAGCATTCCATGCTCGGCTCCGTGGCCTGTCGCCACCATGATGGCGGTGGGTGTGGCCAGTCCAAGGGCGCAGGGGCACGCCACCACGAGCACGGAGACCGTCGACGTCACCGCGAGGACCAGTCGCGCGTCCGGCGGGGCGAGCACCATCCACGCGATGAACACCACTGAAGCCACAGCCAGCACCGCGGGGGTGAACACCGCGCTCACCTCGTCGGCCAGTCGCGCAATGGGAGCGCGGCTCCCCTGGGCCTGGGCCACCAGTCGAACGATCTGGGCAAGGGTGGTGTCGGCTCCGACTCGGGTGGCGCGAACGCGAAGCGCTCCGGTGCCGTTGAGCGTGGCGCTGAAGACCGACGCCCCGGGCGCCTTGTCGACCGGTCGGCTCTCTCCGGTGAGCATCGATTCGTTCACTGACGATCTTCCTTCGACCACCTCGCCGTCGGTCGGTATCTTCTCGCCGGGGCGCACCACGAAGAGGTCTCCGATCACCAGATCGCTCACGTCGACCTCGATCTCTTGATCTCCCCGCACCACGCGGGCAGTGGGAGGCGCCAGCTGCATGAGCCGGCGTATGGCTTCGCCCGCCCGCCCTCGGGCGCGAGCCTCGAGGCTTCGGCCGAGCAGCACGAGGGTGATGATGACGGCCGCGGCTTCGAAGAACACCGGAGGGGCGTGTCCCCCGTGGGTGGAGAAGGCGGTTGGCATCAGGGTGGCCAGAGCAGAGAAGATGAATGCCGCCGAGGTTCCCAGGGTCACCAGCGTGTTCATGTCGGCCGTGCGATGTCGCAGCGCCGCCCAGGCGGCGCGGTGGAAGGGGGCCCCGCACCACAGGTACACGGGGGTTGAGAGCAGCAACCCGAAGAGGTGGTCGCCCGGGAAGTCGAGACGACCGTGTCCCATGGCGACGATCACGACGGGGGCCGAGAGGGCCAGTCCCACCCGCAGGCGGCGACTCAGATCGGCGCGTTCCCGTGCTTCGGCCACGGCGGTGGAATCGAACTCCGCACCCGCGTCGATGGTCTGCGCCGTGACGCCGGTCTGCTCGATGATCCGTCGCAGGGCCATGCGATCGGTGGCACCGGGAAGGTAGCGCACGTCGACGCAGGCGGTCTCCGACCTGGCGGCCTCGAGCACGCCGGGCACCCTCGCGAGCGCGTGAAGCGCTTCGGTGGTGTCGCCCGTGACCCTGAATCGAACAGACACGGGCTCCGCCGTTCGGTAGCCCATCTGCTCGATGCGATCGGTCAGGCGCGCGACCCCGGTGCTCGCGCTGTCGTACTCCACAGTGGCTCGCGCCATCGCGAAGTTCACGTGCGCCCGCGACACCCCCGGCGTCTTGGCAAGCCCCTTCTCGATGCGGCGCGCGCAGGCGGCGCAGGTCATTCCCTGAACGGGAAGATCGACCCGCGCGTTCGCTCCTGACTCGCTTGCGTCGGTCATCTGGGCGTGCCGTGCGGGCTCACCGAGTCGGAACGGGTCGACTCAGAAGTGCACCGGATGCGGCTTCGATTCGTCGAACCCCAGGTCGCGCATCGCCTTCTTGAGGTCGGCGGCCTTGAACCTTCCTTCGTGGCTGAGCTGCACCAGCGTGGCCAGCACCACCGACTCGGCGTCGACCTCGAAGAAGCGGCGCAGGGCCTCGCGGGTGTCGGAGCGGCCGAAGCCGTCGGTGCCCAGCGAGTACAGCGGACGTGGCGTCCAGCGTGCGATCTGATCGGGAACGGCGCGGATGTAGTCGCTGGCCGCGATGATGGGGCCTTCGGTCTTCTCGAGCAGCGAGGTGACGTAGGGCACGCGGCGGGGCTGTTCCGGCGCGAACATGTGCTCACGGTCGGCGTGCATGGCGTCGCGTCGCAAGGCGAGGTACGAGGTGGCGCTCCAGACATCTGCCGCCACGTTGTAGCGATCGGCGAGAATCTCTTGCGCGCGCAGCACCTCGCGAAGAATCGAGCCGCTTCCGAGCAGCTGGGCCTTCGGCGCTCCCTTCTTGAGATCGGTGCGCGCCTCGCGGAACAGGTAGAGACCGCGCAGCACGCCATCGACCACGTCTTCACGCGGAATGGGCGGCATGGCGTATGGCTCGTTCTGCAGCGTCACGTAGTACCAGGTGTCTTCGTTCTCCATGTACATGCGCTTGAGGCCATCTTGGATGATGATGGCGATCTCGTACGCCCAGGCGGGGTCGTAGGCGCGCACGTTGGGCACCACGCTGGCCAGCAGGTGGCTGTGGCCGTCGCCGTGCTGCAGCCCCTCGCCATTGAGGGTGGTGCGGCCCGCCGTGGCGCCCAGAAGGAAGCCGCGGCCGCGGATGTCGCCGAAGAGCCAGGCCTGATCGCCCGTGCGCTGGAAGCCGAACATCGAGTAGAAGATGTAGAACGGGATCATGGGCTCGCCGTGGGTGGCGTACGAGGTTCCCGCCGCGGTGAACGATGCCATGGAGCCGGCCTCGGTGATGCCTTCTTCAATCACCTGGCCGTCTTCGGCCTCGCGATATGAGAGCAGCATCTGCTGGTCGACCGACTCGTACAGCTGGCCTTTGCACGAGTAGATGCCGTACTGCCGGAACAGGGCATCGAGGCCGAAGGTGCGGGCTTCGTCGGGAATGATGGGCACGATGCGCCGCCCGATCTCGGGCAGGCGCAGCAGGTGGGCCAGCAGGCCAGCGAAGGCGCTGGTGGTGGAGACCGGCTGATCGGTGCCCTTGAGGTAGCGGTCGAAGCTCTCGAGGGTGGGCATCTCCATGACGAAGTGCTTCGCCACGCGCTTCGGCACGAAGCCGCCCAGCTGGCGCCGTCGTTCGAGCAGGTACTCGATCTCGGGGCTGTTGGGGTTCGGTCGGTAGAAGGGCGCGTCAGGCAGGTCGCTGTCGCTGATGGGGAGCTGCAGCAGATCGCGGAAGGCGAGGAGCTCCTTGAGCGAGAGCTTCTTCTGCTGGTGGGCGATGTTGCGCCCTTCGGCGCCTTCGCCCAGGGTCCAGCCCTTCACCGTCTTGGCCAGGATGACCGTGGGCGCGCCCTTGTGCTCGCAGGCGGCCTTGTAGGCGGCGTATATCTTGCGGATGTCGTGGCCGCCTCGCCGCAGGCGACGCAGCTCTTCGTCAGAGAGGTGCTCGACCATCTTCAGAAGCTCTGGGTGTTTGGCGAAGAAGTGGCTGCGGATGTAGTCGCCGTGCTCCACCGAGTACTTCTGGTAGTCACCGTCGAGGGTCTCGGTCATGGTCTTGACCAGCAGCCCTTGATCGTCGCGTGCGAGAAGCTGGTCCCACTCGCGCCCCCACACCAGCTTGATGACGTTCCAGCCGGCGCCGCGGAAGACCGTCTCCAGCTCCTGGATGATCTTGCCATTGCCGCGCACGGGGCCGTCGAGACGCTGCAGGTTGCAGTTGATGACGAAGACCAGGTTGTCGAGCTGCTCGCGCGCGGCGATGGAGAGCGCGCCGAGGGCCTCGGGCTCGTCGGTCTCGCCGTCGCCCAGGAAGCACCACACCCGCTGGTCGGAGGTGTCCTTGATGCCGCGGGCCTGCAGGTAGCGGTTGAAGCGAGCCTGGTAGATGCCCGTGATGGGGCCCAGCCCCATCGAGACCGTGGGGAACTCCCAGAAGTCGGGCATGAGCCAGGGGTGAGGATACGACGAGAGGCCCTTGCCGCGCTCGACCTCGCGGCGGAAGCGCTCGAGGTGGTCGAGGTCAAGCCGCCCTTCGAGGAACGCGCGGGCATAGATGCCGGGAGAGGCGTGCCCCTGGAAGAAGATCTGGTCGCCGCCGCCGGGGTGGTCCTTGCCGCGGAAGAAGTGCTGGAAGCCCACCTCGTAGAGCGAGGCGGCGGAGGCGTAGGTCGACAGGTGGCCTCCGATGCCGGGGAAGTGGTTGTTGCCGCGCAGCACCATGGCCACGGCGTTCCAGCGGATGATCCGCCGGATGCGACGCTCCATCGTCTCGTCGCCGGGGTAGGCGCCCTCGTCTTGCGGCGGGATGGTGTTCACGTAGGGGGTCTGGAACAGGGCGGGCTGCGGCACCCCTTCGAGGTGGGCGCGCTGCAGCAGCTGGCTCAGGAGGAAGTGGGCGCGGCCCACCCCCTCGCGCTGCACGACCTCGTCGAACGATTGCAGCCATTCACGCGTCTCGACGGGGTCGAGATCGGGGCTGTAGTGGTCTCGGTTGTTGATTTCGACATGGGGCCGGTCGGTCGGCTTCTTCAACATTGACATGGCTTCGGATGTCTCCGTCTTCAAGTCTCTCTCTGGTCACGGCGGCGTGGGGAGCGCCGCGGTGCGGTTGCGGCGACGGGCGCGGGTTCTGGCGCCGGGAGCACGGGTGCCGCGAGGCAGAGGACATCCTCTTCTGGCAAACCCTGTCTTCCCCTGCCTGCGAGGCCTGTTCCGGGCGTGACAGGCGGGTCTGATTCGCGTCTTCCCGCCGTCTTGTCAGGGAACGCCTGGCAGGGGCGGCGGGGAGAAAGAAGCAAGCCGCGCCCCCCCGTCGAGGAGAGCGCGGCTTGCGTCGGACAGACCGAGGGAGAGCGAGGGCGCAGCCCTAGCCGCCTCCGCCGCCCATCATGCCTTGTCCCATCTGCATCAGCGAAGAGACCAGGCTCATGACGCCCTGCACCATCTGCTTCACCTTGCCGACCTTGTCTCCGCCGCCCTTGCCGCCACCGCCGCCGCCAATTGCACCTGCCATCGTCGTTGTGACCTTCCTTTCAGTCTTCTGAACCCAGTGTGCCGCAGCAGAGGCGGAGGGTAAAGAAGCAGAGAGGGCCGATTTGTTGCCGATGTGAACAGGTTGTTACGTGTTTGTCACAGTTTTGTCGCGGCGCCCCCGCCCGTTTCACGATGGGGTCGCTCGATGCCAGGCGCTCAGAGGTCGGCCGCGATGGCGAGGTCCTGCGCGGCGCTGATGGCATGGAACCCGGCTTCCGCCGCGGCCGCGCCCTGGGTGACATCTTCCGGGTCTTGCGACCGTGTGTAGGCAAGCATGCGGTCGAGCCCGTCGCGGAGCTGCTCGAACGCGGACTTCATGGCGTCCTTGGCCGCGATGGCCTCGGCGGGGGCGTCGGCGAACTTGCGCTCGAGCACGCCGGAGGCGAACACCTTCAGCCCGACGTCACAGATCTGGCGCACCCGC
>RGZZ01000087.1 GCA_010028905.1 Pseudomonadota bacterium
CCTGGCAGGCTCCACGGGCGAGCGCGGAACCGGTGTCCACCCCGGCACCGTGGGGGACAAGCCCAGGTCCACCCCGGCACCGTGGTGGACAAGCCAATGTCCACCACGCCACCGTGGGGGACACCGGTCCTGGCAGGCTCCACGGGCGAGCGCGGAACCGGTGTCCACCCCGGCACCGTGGGGGACAAGCCCAGGTCCACCCTGGCACCGTGGGGGACACCATGCCTGGCAGGCTCCACGGGTGAGCGCGGAACCGTGTCCACCACGCCACCGTGGGGGACAAGCCAATGTCCACCCCGGCACCGTGGGGGACAAGCCCAGGTCCACCCCGGCACCCTGGTGGACACCGCATCTTGCCGGTGAATGGCCGCCAGGGTGGCTACAGGTTCCCTCGCGATACGCAGGTCCTGCGGAGCTCGTGCATTGTCACCTGAGAGGCGACCCCGCGACCCTCGTCAATCGGATGTTTCTTTCAAGGACGGGGACGAGGGCGAGGGGGCGAAGGCGAAACCGAGGGTCTACTCGTGGCGAAGGCCGCTGCGTGCTCTGCGGCCCCAGTGAAGCACAATGTTCCAGCTGCAGGTGTCACGTGACAGCCGGGGCTGTCACATCACCGCGATGTTCCAGCTGCAGGTGTCACGTGACAGCCGGGGCTGTCACATAGACACACGGCGCTGCCGCGTGACGCCTTCGAAGACCTACGCCGCCTGTTTCCGCGCCGAAAAAGCTGCACAGCGCCGTACGACGCTACTCACACGGTACCCGATAGCCTGTGCGCCCGTCGCGACGCTAGACAGCCCTCCGTCCGTCTGCTCAAGACAAACACACTCCTGACAAGAGCCCCGGGGTGGCCCCCCATAGAACCACGCACGAACACCGCAGGACCTGCCTGCCAACGGGGCACCTGAAGACACCCTCGGGCACTTCCCGCGGCTCGGCAAGCCTCGTTCAAAGCACCCCTGTACGCCTCACTCCACCCCGGCACCGTGGGGGCCAAGCCAATGTCCACCACGCCACCGTGGGGGACACCATGCCTGGCAGGCTCCACGGGCGAGCGCGGAACCGTGTCCACCCCGCCACCGTGGGGGACAAGCCAATGTCCACCACGCCACCGTGGGGGACAAGCCAATGTCCACCCCGGCGCCGTGGGGGCCAAGCCAATGTCCACCCCGGCACCGTGGGGGACAAGCCAATGTCCACCACGCCACCGTGGGGGACAAGCCGATGTCCACCCCGGCACTGTGGGGGACGTCCTTCCTGACAGGCTCCACCTGTGGTTGCAAGCCGTGTGAACCACCCACAAGAGTCCGAAGGTCCCCCTGCCCGCCCCTTCATTGACACTCCCGCGTCGAATCGTTAACATTGGTAGGCTCTGCATCACATCATCATGGCAAACGAACGCATCGCTCCGAACAGTCCGTCGTCACATCGCCTTCCCAAAGCCTGGGGGGCGTGTTCGATCTACCGTGCGGTTCGCGCTTCAGCCACGCTCTTTCTGCTGGGCCTGCTCGTGATGCCGCTCGACGGTTCCGCCCTTGCGGCCCCTGCGCCGCAGCCCTCGGGGAAGGCCCCTGCGCCGCAGCCCTCGGGGAAGGCCCCTGCGCCGCAGCCCTCGGGGAAGGCCCCTGCGCCGCAGCCCGCCTGAAGCGAGTT
The DNA here is from genome assembly GCA_010028905.1 of Pseudomonadota bacterium. Taxonomy (NCBI): domain Bacteria; kingdom Pseudomonadati; phylum Pseudomonadota; species Pseudomonadota bacterium. Next base: position 1,654 of record RGZZ01000087.1, read on the forward strand.
CGACCGAGCCCGTCGATGTGGAGTCGCTCACGGCACCGCCTGCCGGCATGAAGCCACTGCTTCTCGACGACGCGGTTCGCGACGGACTGGCGCGCAACCCGCGCATGAAGGTGGCCGCCGAGCAGGTGGTGCAGGCGCGCGCGCGCTACAACGAGCTCTGGTCGGGGAAGCGCCCGCTGCTCAACGTCACCAACCGCGTCATCATGCAGCAGCAGCGCACCGTGAACACCTCGTTGCTGTTCCCCCAGGGCGCTCCCGGCCTGCCGCAGCAGGTCACTCTCGTTGAGCGCCTTCAAGAGCAGTTCCAGGCCACGCTGCAGCAGCTCCTCACCACCTTCGGGCGCCTCGAGGGGCAGATCGCCGCCGCTCTCGTGCAGGTGAGCGTGGCCTCGCAAGACGCCGAGACCACGCGACGCCAGCTGCTCTACGACATCAAGCGGGCGTACTTCGATCGCCTGCGCGCCGAGGCCAATCTGCGGGTCACCGCCATGAACCTCGAATCGGCCCGCCTCACCCTGGGCGATACCGACCTGCGCTTCCGCCAGGGCCTTCTTGCGCGCTACGATGTGCTGCAGGCTGACCTTGAGGTGGTCACCGCCACGCAGCGGCGCGACGCGGCAGAGACCGAGATGCAGACCACCGAGGCGCGCCTGGCCGCACTGCTCTTCGACCCATCGCCGGGCCCACACTGGATGGTGCCTCCGCAACCGGTCACGTTCGATGTGGGCACGCCGCTGGCGCAGCTCGAGACCGTGGCCTGGGCGTGCCGTCCGGAGCTGGCCTCTCTCACGCTGAGTCTCGAGGCCGCGCGCAAGCTGGTGGGCGCCGCGAAGGCAGACAACAGCGCCTCGGTGAGCCTGCAGCTGGGCTACACCACCAACGCGGGCAACAACCTGGCGCCCTCTGACGCCACCAACGCCATGCTCGTCATCAGCTGGCCCCTCATCGACGGAGGGCAGCGCAACGCCAAGGTGAAGGGCGCGGAGTCGCAGCTTCGCGTCATCGAGGACAACATCGCCCTGCAGCGCCAGGCGGTGCGCCAGCAGGTGCAGGAGGCCTGGGCGTCGCTGCTCCTGGCCCGCCAGAACGTCGACACCGCGCAGCGGCGTCTCGACGACGCGGCCAGCTTCCACGCCATGGCGCGCATGCGCTTCGTGGGCGGCATCGGCACCAGTCTCGAGATGCAGAACGCGGTGCGCAGCCTCAACGAGGCGCGGCTCAACCTCGTGCTCACCCGCACCGAGCTCGACCTCTCCTTTGCCGCCCTCGAGCAGAGCCTGGGGCACGATTTCGCCGATCGCAGACTGACGGTGCCGCTCCCTGCAACGAACTCCGCGGCTCCGTCGTCCTCTCGCCCTGCTGGTCAGTCTGCGGGGGGCGCGGAGCGCGCCGCTGCACCGAACAGCGCCGCTCCTGCGGCCTCGCCCACCCAGGGGAGCCCCCGATGACTTCCCTCCTGTTCCAAGACTTCTGCATCTCGGCACCTGAATGGAGGCCCCGTACGTGATCCCGTGTACCGAACCCTCGCCCCGCAAGCGCGGGATCCAGACGCTCGTCCTCGGTTGCGCGACCGCGCTGCTGCTGCTCACCACATCGTGCAGCGGAGGCGGCGAGAAGGGCAAGGCTGGAAAGCCCGCCGCATCCGCGGGCGGTGGTGCCGCGAGCGCGCCTCGGGTGTTCGTCATCGAGGCGGGGCGTCAGGCCGTTCCCATCGTCAACACCTATCCCGCCCAGACGCTCGCGTCCGAGTCGGTGCAGCTGCGCCCTCGCGTCGAGGGGTATCTGCTCAACTTCTCGTTCCGCGAGGGATCGCTGGTGAACCAGGGGCAGTTGCTCTTCGAGATCGACCCGGCGCCCTTCCAGGCCGCTCTCGAGCAGGCCCTTGCCAGCCGCAGCCGCGCGGTGGCCTCCCAAGACGCCGCCCAGGCCGACATCAGCCGTGCCAACGCCGACCTCGCCTACGCCCGCAAGCAGGTCGACTACGTGCGCGCCTGCGCTCAGCTCACCACCGCCGAGGCCTCGCTCAAGAAGGCCACCGAAGACGTGAACCGCTATCGTCCGCTGGCAAAGGCCCAGGCCATTCCACAGCAGACCCTCGACTACGCCCTGGCGGCCCTCTCCCAGGCCCAGGCCGATGTGACCGCGGCCAAGGCCACCGTCACCAACTCGAAGCTCAAGACCGAGGCCGACATCACGCGGGCCCAGTCGGCTGTCGGCACGGCGCAGGCCAACCTCGCGGCGGCGCGCGCCGGTCTTCAGGCGGCAGACGCCGAAGTGACCCGCGCCCGCCTCAACCTGAGCTACACCCACATCATCGCGCCCATCCGCGGCATGATCGGCAAGGTCAACGTCACGCCGGGCAACCTGGTGGGGCGCGGTGAGCCCACGTTGCTCGCCACCATCGACGGGCTCGACCCGATCTATGCCACGTTCTCTATCTCCGAGGTCGACTGGCTGCGCTACAGCGGCGCAGAGGCGAAGCGCATGCCGAAGGAGCTTCAGTTCGAGATGCTCCTGGCCGACGGCAGCCGCTATCCGCAGCGCGGACGCTTCGGCATGTCGGCGCGTGCGCTCGAGTCTCAGACCGGCACCCTCACCATCCGTACCGTGTTCCCCAATTCGGGACTGCGGCTGCGCCCCAACCAGTTCGTGCGCGTCCGCGTGATCACCGAGGTGCAGCCCGAGGCCCTTATGGTGCCGCAGCGCGCCGTGATGGAGTTCCAGGCGCTGCAGACGGTGTTCGTGGTCGATCCCGACAACAAGGTGGCTCGCCGCACCATCACGCTGGGCGAGCGCGTCGACAACGCCTTCATCGTTCAGAGCGGTCTCAAGCCCGGCGACCGCGTCATCGTCGAGGGGCTGCAGAAGGTGCAGCCTGGTGCCAGTGTCATCCCCGAGGTCGTTCCCCTCGACCTGAAGCGCGATGGCGCCCCCGCCTCGAAGGCGTCGGCGTCGCCCGCGGAGGGGGGAGCGACCGAGGCTTCTCCCGCGGCCACAGACCCGTCCGGCACCCCCGCGGGAGGCCGCTAGACCGTGGCGCGCGTCTTCATCCGTCGCCCCGTTCTGGCGATGGTCATCTCGCTGGTGCTGCTGCTCATCGGCGGCATCGCCATCCCCACGCTGCCCATCGCCCAGTATCCGCCCATCACCCCACCGACCATCCAGGTCACCGCCTTCTACACCGGCGCCAACGCCCGCACCGTCGCCGAGGCCGTGGCGGCGCCCATTGAGCAGCAGATCAACGGCGCTGAGAACATGCTCTACATGCAGTCGAAGAGCACCGACGATGGGCGCATGCTGCTCACGGTGACCTTCGGCGTGGGAACCGACCCCGACGCGGCCCAGATCGACGTGCAGAATCGCGTCAACCGCGCCAACGCAAACCTCCCCCCTTCGGTGCTGCAGAACGGCGTCACGGTGAAGAAGCAGTCGACCCAGATCTTGCTCTTCGTCACATTGAGCTCGCCCGACGACAGCCTCGACGCCCTCTTCTTGAGCAACTACGCCACCATCAACATCGTCGATCAGCTCGGGCGCATCCCCGGCATCAGCGATGTGAACATCGGCGCGGGCAAGCGCGACTACAGCCTGCGCGTGTGGCTGCAGCCCGACCGCATGGCAAAGATGGGCATCACCGCCGCCGACGTCACTCGCGCGCTGCAAGAGCAGAACGCCCAGGCGCCCGCGGGTCAGATCGGCGCGCCGCCGGTCGATCAGCGCCTCGACTTCCAGTATGCGGTGAGCGTCAAGGGGCAGCTCACCACCGTTGAAGAGTTCGGCAACGTCATCGTCAAGACGCTGGCTGACGGCTCGGTGGTGAAGGTCAAAGACATCGGGCGGGTCGAGATGGGCGCGCAAGACTATTCGTCGTTCGGGCGCCTCAACGGCAAGACCACCATTCCCATCGCCATCTACCAGGCGCCCGGCGCCAACGCCATCGTCGTTGCGAAGCAGATCCGCGCCAAGATGGACGAGCTGGCGCTCAACTTCCCCAAGGGCATGCAGTACGACGTGCCCTTCGACAGCACCACCTTCGTCACCACCTCCATCGAAGAGGTGCTGCAGACCCTGTGGGAAGCCATCGTGCTCGTGCTCATCGTGGTGTTCGTCTTTCTGGGGAACGCTCGCGCCACGCTGATTCCCATGCTCGCGGTCCCGGTGTCGTTGGTGGCGACCTTTGGCGCCTTCAGCATGCTCGGATTCTCGATCAACACCCTCACCCTGTTCGGCATCGTTCTCGCGGTGGGCATCGTGGTCGACGACGCCATCGTGGTGGTCGAGGCGGTGGAGCACCAGATCGAGCAGGGACTCGACCCGGTGGCAGCCACCGAGAAGGCCATGGACGAGGTGAGCGGGCCAGTGGTGGCCATCGCCCTTGTTCTCAGCGCGGTGTTCATTCCTGTGGCGTTCATCGGCGGCATCACCGGGCAGCTCTATCGCCAGTTCGCGGTGACCCTCGCGGTGTCGGTGTGCCTCTCGGCCCTCGTGGCCCTCACCCTCACGCCGGCGCTGTGCGCCATGATGCTGCGCCATCGCGCCGAGATGCGCGGGCCGCTGGGATGGTTCCTCAACGGGTTCAATCGCGTGTTCGACGCCGTTACCCGCGCCTACACCGCCATCGTGCGTCAGGTGGTGCGCTTCTGGTGGGTGGCCTTGGTGGTGCTCGTGGGATTCTACGCCAGTGTGATCTGGCTGGCGAAGACGCTGCCCACGGGCTTCTTGCCGGCCGAAGACAACGGCTACTTCGTCGTCGACATCAAGCTGCCCGATGGCGCTTCGCTCGAGCGCACCGACGCGGTGCTCAAGCGCGCCGAGACGCGCATCCTCGAGAACGAATCGGTGCGAAGCACCGTCTGCCTGGGTGGCAGCAGCGCCATCACCGGTACCATGGGCTCGAACCTCGCCACCATCTATGTGGTGCTCAAGCCGTGGGATGAACGCAAGGCGGCGTCTCAGTCGGCCTTCGCCATCATCAAGGCGCTGCAGAAAGACCTGCGAAGCTGGCCGGAAGCGGTCATCGGCGTGTTCAACCCGCCGCCCATCCCTGGGCTCGGGTCGAGCAGCGGCTTCACCTATGAGCTCGAGAACCGCAACGGCATGCCGCCCGAAGAGTTCGGCAAGACCCTTGAGAAGCTCACGGCAGAGGCGGGTCAGAACCCCGTGCTCTCGCCTCTCTTCACGTCGTACTCGCCGAACGTGCCGCAGGTGAAGCTCGATGTCGATCGCGAGAAGGTGAAGATCTTGAACATCCCGCTTGGCGAGGTGTTCGAGACGCTGCAGACCTACCTCGGCGGTCGCTACGTCAACCAGTTCACGCGGTTCGGGCGCACCTGGCGCGTGTACGTTCAGGCCGAGCCGAGCTATCGCCTCAACCCGGACGACATCGGGTCGATCTTCGTGCGCTCGAGCGGCGGACAGATGGTGCCGCTCAAGACCATCACGACGGTGTCACGCGGTTCGGGCTCAGACAAGATTCTGCGCTACAACATGTACGAGAGCATCGAGATCAACGGCCAGGCCATGCCGGGCTTCAGCTCGGGCCAGGCCATGACGGGCATGGAGCAGGCGTCGAAGCAGCTCCCCACGGGGGCGGGCTACGACTGGACGGGCACCGCTCTGCAAGAGAAGATGGCGGCTGGCAGCCAGGGGCCGGTGTTCGGTCTGGCGGTGCTCATGGTCTTCTTGTTCCTCGCCGCGCTCTATGAGAGCTGGGGCGTGCCGTTCTCGGTGCTGATGGGCATTCCGCTGGGCGTGTTCGGCGCGTTCGGCTTCGTGATGTTTCAGCGCTACGCCAACGACATCTACGTGCAGGTGGGCCTGGTCATGCTCATCGGCCTCGCGGCCAAGAACGCCATTCTCATCGTCGAGGTGGCGAAGGCCGAGTACGAGAAGGGCATGCCGCTGGTGGAGGCGGCCATCGAAGGCGCGCGCCTGCGCTTCCGCCCCATCTTGATGACGTCGTTTGCATTCATCCTCGGCGTGGTGCCGCTGCTCAAGGCACAGGGTGCGGGCGCGGTGAGCCGCCACTCGCTGGGCTCGGCGGTGTTCGGTGGCATGCTCGGCGCCACTTTGTTCGGCGTGTTCTTCACGCCCATGCTCTACGTGGTGGTGCAGACGCTGAGCGAGCTTCCCGGACGCCTCTTCGGCGGCAAGAAGGCCGCCCACGGGGGCGCGACCGCGAACCACGCGAGCGGGTCGCACGACGCCGTGCAGGGCGGACACGACACCGTGGCGGTGAAGGCACGCGAGACCGCGGCCATGTCGCGCACCACGGCGAAGATGCCCCGTGTGGAGGGCGACGACCCCGCGCAGTGAGGTGAGGATGCGGGGGCGTGAGAACGGCCACTTCACGCGGCTGAACGCGCGCGGCAGGCTTTCGACGGTTTGATCTTGAAGATAGTTCAATACCTGTCTTTCAGGAGGCCGTATCTGCTTTGAACCCGCTACAAGAGCTCTTCGTCGCCCTGGGCATCTTCTCGATCGGCTTCTGCGTTTCGTGGGTCATCACCGCGCGGCGCCGCGAGCGCGAGAAAGGGCTGCCCAATGGGGTGCAGCTCATCATCGGAGCAGTCACCAACTTCTTCGACGCCCTGGGCATCGGCTCGTTCGCGCCCACCACGTCGGCCTTCAAGCTGACCAAGACCGTGGCCGATGAAGAGATCCCAGGCACCCTGAACATCGGTCACGCCATTCCTACGTTTCTCTCGGCGTTCATCTACATGCAGGCGGTGGATGTCGACCCTGTCACGCTGGTGGCGCTCATCGGCGCGTCGGTGGTGGGGGCGTGGTTCGGCGCCGGCATCGTGTCGTCGTGGCCTCGCCGCAACGTGCAATTGGGCATGGGCCTCGCGCTGCTGGTGGCGGCGTGCCTCTTCACGATGAAGCAGCTCAAGATGTTCCCCGCGGGCGGTACCGCCATCGCGCTCAGCGGGTCGACGCTGGCGATTGGCTTCATCGGCAATGTGGCCCTGGGCGCGCTCATGACCCTGGGCATCGGACTCTACGCGCCCTGCATGATCATGGTGGCCCTGCTCGGCATGGACCCGAAGGCGGCGTTTCCGATCATGATGGGCTCGTGCGCGTTTCTGCAGGCGGTGGGCAGCGTGCCGTTCATGACATCTGATCGCTACAACCTGCGCGCCGCCCTGGGCCTCACCATCGGTGGCGTGCCCGGCGTGCTCGTGGCCACCTATATCGTGAAAGAGCTCTCTGTCGACCAGGTGCGCGTGGGCGTCATCTTCATCGTGCTCTACACCGCTGTGAGCATGCTCATGTCGGCCATGCGCGAGCGCGGTCAGGGGGGCGCGGCGTCCGAGGCCCTGGTTCCGGACGACAGTCTCGTGGTTTGATTTTCATTTCAGGGAATACGTGAGGCTTTGATCCCAAGATGAGGGATCATCAGATGGTTTGATCCCACATCCTGGGATCACTCGAGGGTTTGATCCCAGGTTGTGGGATCGAAAGTCTACGTGCGGCGAGCCGGAAGGGCTACGTGAGGTGAGCCGGAAGGCGGCCTTCGTGAAACCTGCGTGATTTCTGCGCGAAATGTCGTTTTGTTCACCATCCGGTAAAATCCGGCTCCCCGATTTCTCGAACATTTCGTGGTAGACTGAGCCGCCATGAGCGGACAGATCGTCGTGTCATCGAGCGGGGCCAACGTGAGCGCCTCTGCCCCTGGGCTTCGCTCCCCCGCGCCCGCGTCGGGCGCGCGGTTGCGCCCTGATGCGTCCGTCTGTGCCAGCGCAGTCAGTGGCACGGTGCCGACCCCTTCCGCGTCCAAGGCGTCTCTCCGCGCAACGCCCGCAGATCTCGACGCGCGCGTAGAGGCCACCCTGCAGCACATCCACCGCGATGCGACCCCGCTTCCAGATGCGTGTGATCTCTCGGCGACCGGCGCGCGGATGGTGCAGCACCTCGGCGGGGAGTGGTGGCGGGCTGCTGCTCCGAAGCAGAAGCCCCAGTCCGCGCCGGTGACCCTGCCCGACCAGTGGGCCCTTGCCGGCGGCGATCTCTTCTCTTATGGGGGGAATGTCTGGTACAGCAAGCGATTCGTGGTCGACGACGCGACCATCGCGGCGGGGCGATCAACGCGCCTCTGCTTCGACAGCGTTGATCACGCCGCCGATGTGTACCTCAACGGCAAGCACATCGGTCACCACGAGGGGTACGCCGAGCCGTTCGAGATCGACGTGCGGGGATTGCTGCGCACCGACCGACCAAACCTGCTCGCGGTGAAGGTGAGCACGCCTCTCGATCCGGGCGCGCCGCTGTTCAAGGAGCAGATCAAAGGGGTTCACGGGCAGCACGACAGCCGCCCCGCGACAACGATGCCGGCATCTCTCGCGGGGGCGTCGAATCTCGGCACCACGGGGGGCCTTCTCGGTGACGTGTCGTTGATCTCCACGGGTCCGGCGCGCGTCTCCACCACGGCGGTCAAGACGACGCTCGAAGGCGACGGCAAGCGCGCCCGGCTCGCCTTCACGCATCGTCTCTTCAATGACGCCGCGCCACGTGACGTCACCGTCGAGGTGATGTGGCACCCCGCGGGCGATCACGAGCCGTCGCGGGTGCATCGCGTGGCGCGGACGGTGACTCTTCCCAAGGGGAGCAGCACCGTGCGCCTCGACGGGGTCGAGCCCGACGCGCGGCTGTGGTGGACCCACGATCTCGGCCCATCGCCCCTCTACGAGATGGAGACCCGGGTCATCGAGGCAGACGGAACGGTCTCTGATGCGCGCACGCAGCGCTTCGGAATCCGCGAGCTGCGCTACGACGAGAAGACGGCGCGGCTGTCGCTCAACGGCGTGCCCATCTTCCAGCGCGGCATCAATTTTGTGGCGGCCGAGTGGCTCTCGACCATCGACGCGGCGGGCTACACCGCTGATCTGGCAGCGATGCGCGGGCTCGGACTCAATGCCGTGCGCGTCCACGCTTCGGTGCTGCCCGATTCGTTCTACGACGCGGCGGACGAAGCGGGCATGCTCGTGTGGGCCGACTTCCCCTTGCACTGGGGGCAGTCGACCTCTCGCGCGTTTGCCGATAAGGCCAGCGCCCAGGCGCAAGGATTCGTCGAGCGCTTGCAGCATCACCCCAGCGTCTGGACGTGGTGCATGCACAACGAGCCGTTTCCCCAGAATGCTTCGCTTGACGCCCGTCTCGCGAGCGAGGTGCGCAAGCTCGACGACACCCGCCCCACGATGAAGGAGAGCTCGTTCTTCACCCATTTCTATCCGGGGTGGTACCCGGGCTTCCCCTACGACTACCGCGGGATCCGTCGCTACGCTCCTGCCATTGCAAGCGAGTACGGCCCTCAAGGGATCGCCGCCTCGATGCGTGACGTGGCGGGGGCGACCTGGCCGCCCGATCGCGCCGCGTGGGCGTTCCACAATGCGCAGTTCGACCCGCTTGAGCACCACGTGGGTGCGGTGGCGGAGTTCTCCTCGGTCGATGCTTTCATCGATGCCTCGCAGCAGTACCAGGCCGACAGCCTTCGCTACATCACCGAGTACCTGCGCCGTCGCAAGTACGCGCCCACGTCGATGGCCTACCCGTACGCGTTTCGTGACCCGTGGCCCTCTGTGGGGTGGGGCGTGATCGACAGCGAGGGGGCGCCCAAGGAAGCCTTCCATGCGCTGCGGGCCAGCATGGCCCCGGTGCTGCTGTCTGCAGACTGGGTCCAGAACCGCTTTCACGCGGGAGACAACGTCGAGGTGCCCTTGTGGGGCGTCAACGACACCCACGTGGCCGTGGGAGAGACCGTGGAGTGGAGCGTGCGGCGGCGGGGCGCGCCAGGCGTTGTGCTCCAACGGGGGAGCGCGCCGGCGCAGGTGCCCGGCGATGGCGCCGTCGAGCTGGCGCAGGCGCGCTTCACCGTGCCCCCCAACGCGTGCGCCAGCGAGCAGTTCGTGCTCTGGGCCACGTTGCGCGACGGACAGGGCCGGCCACTGGCCGACACGCACTACTTCTTCGGTGTGCAGGGGGCGTCCTCAAAGCGCTACGAGGCGGCCTACCTGCCACACGACGAGGAAGAGGCGCTGCGGAGGCGGGTGGAGGGCGAGGCGCCTACAGCGTCGGCGCCTGCGCCGGGAGCTGCGCCGGCACCGGGAACTGCGCCTGCGCCGGGAGTTCCGCCGACACCGGGAGCTGCGCCTGCGCCGGGAGCTCCGCCGACACCGGGAACTGCGCCTGCGTCGTCGCCCTCCGGGCCGATCTCCTGCCCGCCCCCAGCAGATCCGCAGACGGGGGCGGCCGCGTTCGTGACCTGGCTGCTGGGGCGAGGGGCACAGGGGTTCCAGATCGAGGTGCCTACCGTAACGTCGGTCGTCACGCAGGAAGACGTGCGCCGCCTGCGCTCGGAGCTGGTGCCGGGCGACGTCGTCATGGTGGCCGAGAACTGCTACCCCGCCCTGCAGGACGTGACCCACACGCTTCTCGGTGTCGACTACACCCACGTGCTGATGTACGCGGGAGACGGGGTGTGCTACGAGAGCAACGTGCGCGGCCTGGGAGGCGAGGGCTGCACCCGGTTCTCGCTCGAGCAGCTGGTGGGACGTCCCATCTTGTTCGAGGCGGTGCGGCCGCCGTATGCGAGCGCCGATGATGTGACCGCTGCCCTGGCCTACTGCGAAGACCGTGTCGGCGCACCCTACGACTACCGCTTCGACCTGCGAAGCGATCAGGCCGTGTACTGCACCGAGCTTGTGGCCAACGCGTTGCGCGCGGGCCCGAACCCGCTCGACGTGCCGCACGTGACCCGCCTCGGTCGTGAAGGGGTCTCCATCGACGCGTTCGCGCGCATGAAGGGGGCCACGGTGGTGCACTCTGACGGGAGCCGATATGCGCGGAACGTGCTGAGCCGATTCCCTGTTCTGGTGAGCGGTTTCGTGGGGGCGACGACGGCGGCCGTCATCCTCGGTCCGCTTGCGGCCCCCGCAGGATGGGTGGGGGGAATGACCCTCGGCATCGCCGCTGGAAATGTGGCCATGCGAAGACGTGAGGAGAAGCCATGACCGACCTCGAGGTATTCATCGTTCCCCATACCCATTGGGATCGGGAGTGGTACCTCCCGCTCGAGGGATATCGCCATCGGCTCTCCCTCTTGATGGACCGCGTTCTGGGGCTGCTCTCTGACGGGACCCTGCCGTGCTTCGTGCTCGACGGTCAGACGGTGGCCATCGATGATTGGCTCGAGCGGCACCCTGAGCGACGCGACGAGCTGGCCGCGCACGTGCGCGCGGGACGGCTCGCCATCGGGCCCTGGTTTGTGCTCGCCGACGAGCTGCTCGTGAGCGGGGAGGCGCTGATCCGCAACCTGTCAGAGGGCATGCGCCTGGCGCGATCGCTGGGCGCGTGCAGCCAGGTGGCCTACAGCCCGGACCCCTTCGGACATGTCTCGCAGCTTCCGCAGATCGTTCGCAGCTTTGGCATGGATACGGTGATGTTCGCCCGTGGTCTGGGTGATGAGCCGTCCACCACGGCCTGCGTGTGGCAGGGACCGGACGGGTCGCGGGTGCGGGCCGCCATTCTCACCACCTCTTACAGCAACGGGCGCCTGCTGACCCATGAGCCGGACATGTCGGCGCGCATCGCGGCCGAGGTTGAGCGCCTGCGCCCGCATCTCGCGGCACCCGTGGCGCTCATCTGCACGGGGTCAGACCATGAGATCGTCGACGCGCGTCTGGCTCCGGGTGTGGCCGAGGCGGCGTCTCGTCTTGCGCCATGGCGGGTCCGGTTCGGGACGTATGACGACTACGTGGCCGCATTGAGCCGATGCGTCGATGCGCGGAACGGGGAAGGCCTGGGGGTGCATTCAGGGGTTCCGCAAGGAGAACAAGGGGCTGCGCTGGTCGGCGAGCTGCGCGGCGCTCGCACGCCCGATCTGGTCGGCGAGCTGCGCGGCGCTCGCCTCCTTCCCCTGCTGCCGGGGGTCATGTCGGCCCACATCCCCATCAAGCAGGCGAACGAGCGCTGCCTCGATCTGCTCGAGAGCGTGGCGGAACCGCTCTCGGCCCTCTCCCACGCCCTCGGCGGGCCAGATCCGTCGCGTCTTTTGCGCGCGGCCTGGCGCGAGCTGCTGCTCAACCACGCCCACGATAGCATCTGCGGGTGCTCTGTCGACCCCGTGCACCGGGAGAACAAGGTGCGCTTCGAACGGGTCGAGCAGATGGCGAGCGCGGTGGCCGATGAGGCCATGGGCTATCTGTGCGGACAGGTGACGCGCATGGGTGATGAAGGCGAGCACCGCGTGGCCATCAATCCACTTCCCGTGGCGCGCACCGCGATGGTGGCTGTGACCGTGCGCGAGTCGCTGCGCCCTGATGACGTGGGCGACGGGCCGATGGAGAATTCCGCGGCGGCCATGCGTCGCGCATTGTCGTCTCTGCGAAAGACGGAGGGGGCGTCGGTGTGGACCGCGACAGCCAACGACGGCTGCGCGCGGCGGGTGCAGGTTCTCGATGAGGCGCTGGGAGAGGGAGAGTTCCCCTTCCTCTCGGCCCAGCCCATGCGCACCACGCGCCTGCTGGTGGAGTGCGCGCTGCCCGGCTTCGGCCTCGAGGCGTTTCGTCTCGAGCGGAGGCGAGGCCCCGAGGGGCAGTCG
>RGZZ01000088.1 GCA_010028905.1 Pseudomonadota bacterium
CCTCCCGTCGGCATCGCGCTCAGTGTGGTCGAAGCGCTCGTGCTCCCCGCCGTGGTAGACCGCACGGGGGACGCGGCCGAAGGCACCTGGAGCACGTGGAAGCGCGCGGCTGTCGTGGCGGGCATGGTGGGCACAGGGGTGGCGACCGCAACATTTGGCCCGCTGCTGCCGGCCGTCGGCGCGGCGGCGATCTGGATGGCGGTCAACGGCGATCATGCATTGTATCACGCGAGAGAAGACGTTCGGCGTCCGCTTGACGAGGCGGCTGAACACGGTCAGTTTCGCACAGCCTCCCTCTTTCGCGAAGCGGTGAGAGATCGATCGCAGCCAGCCGCGTTCGAGCCCGAGATCGCCGCTGTCGAGGCGCTCGAGGCGGCTGGCTGGCGGGCGGCCAGGAGCCTCTGCGAGTACCGCTTTCATGAGCTGGGGGACGGCCAGTATGTGAGGCTCTTCCCTCCGCAGCGTGGATGCAGAGATATCGTGCGCTTCTCCGATCTTCCGCGTCTCGTCGGAACGTCCGGGGTCACCACGCAGTCTGACCCTGGAGAGACTGCGGCGCACATGCGGGCCATCACGCTTCTCTCTGAAGCGGGTGCTGCCGATGCCAGCTTCCGCTGGAGCAAGCATCTGGGCGCGTTGCTCGACCTCGGCGATACGGCCGTTTCACTCGAGCAGAGCGCCGCGGAGTATGCAAGCCTGCTCTCTGTGCTCGCCCACCGGGGGCAGTCTGACGGCGCGCTCAAGATCTATCGGGCAGTTCGCCGAAGTGTATCCGACGACCCCACCAGCGAGAGCCTCGACGACAAGATGGGCCGAGCGCTCTCGACTGTCGTCTACGGCGGGAGTGTGGATGACGCGCGCCGCGCTGAATCCTCGCCGCGTCGAGAGCGAGGTCACGGTCGAGAAGAGCGAGACGGCCGTGCGCATCGGTTCCCTCGAGCTCCCCGTGCGTCAATGATTGTCACCAGAAAGGGTTCTGTGTCATGCGGGAGCGTGTAGCGATTCAGACATCGATCTCTTATTCGGGAAAGCCTGTTCTCTCGTCTCGGGTGCCTCGCGGCGCAATCGGGGGAAGCGCCGCGCCACGTTCGGTACCCACTCTCTCGGCTGTTCTTCACAGCATGGGCGGCGAGGCCGACAGGATTGCGCTGGGCTCTCAGGGCGGAAATCAAGCCGTATCCACTACGAAGCGGCCGCTGGCTCCCGCGCTCCAGCCCTCGGCCTATGCCCTTCCTCTGAGCGAGAGGCTTCGCGCTGTGCTCGGCGCCTCGCTGTTCTCCGGCGTCGTCGGTCTCATCACCTTTGCCGTTGCCGCGCCGTGGGCACCTTTGGGGATCGCGATGGGCGGGTTGATTGGTCTGGCCATGGCGGGCTCGATTCTGGACAATGCTTCGAGCGACTTCTCATACGACCATCCGAATCTTACCCTGGCTATCAATGCGGGTGCGGCGGTTGCGGTAGGCGCGGCCACTGCCGCGTACGGGCCGCTTGTTCCCGTGGGATTGGTTGCCGCGGGCGTCTTTTCCCAGAGGCTGCTGGAGAATGCAGAGGAGGAGAGGCTGCACCACGGCTATGAGGCTGACGAACTGGCGACGTCCGGTGCGTATCGCACGGCGGGGCTGTTTCGTGAAGCCATACGTCGAACAGGGGCGAGCCCTCATCTCGAGGCCGAGCTGAAGGCGCTCGAGGCGCTCGAGCAGTCGGGGTGGCGATGTACGGCAACGCTGGATCAGTTCGAGGAGCACTGTCGAGCACGGTGGAGTCATCGGCCTCTGTTCGTGGGTCCGGACGACGAACGGGTCGTCGAAGGCCGCGCACGACATCTCGGTCTCTCGGTTCTTCCCCTCCTGGCGGGTCTCGCCGGCGTGGCCCCGCTTCCTGACCAGATGGACGCCGAGCAGGTGAGCCGACTTCTCAAGTGTGTCGATCAGCAGATTCACCTGACGGGCTACGAGGCGCTGCGCGATGAAGGGAAAGCGCTGTGCCGGGAAGCGCGCCTCGTCGATCTGGCGGAGACGATGTTCTGCTTCTCTTCCCACCTGGCTGACATCACGGTTGGGAAGGACGGCCTCTATGTTCCCCTCTCGGACCTCGGAAAGCTCGACCTCGCCACCGCGGTCGAGTCGGCCGCAGCGTTCATCGATGGCTGCCAGCGACAGTCACCAGAGCTCGCGAAAGTGCTCTCCAAGGGGGGGGCGAACAGCTGCGAGGGACTGGTCAAGGCGTTCCGAGCGCAGCCGGAGCAAGCGCGAGAGACGTTCTTTGGCGTGCTCGACACCCTCGCGCGCGCCGGCGCACATTCTCGCGAAACACGGGCGCACGGGGGACTGGTTCGCCACTACGATGCGATGCTCTCTGCGTGTGATCCCGGCGTCCCGCTTGCGCAGAGCGCAAGCGAGTATGCCGCGCTGCTGTCGGCCTGGGTCACGGTGGCCCATGTCGATGAGGTGCCCGCCCTCTATGCCGCGATACGCAAGGCTGTCGTTGCAGACGCGGGCGGCGAGACCTTCGATGTGCGAGCGCAGCGCGCCCTGTCGGTTCTGGCCAGCGGCGGAACCCCCGAAGATGCGCGCAACGCGGCCCTGCGCACGCCAGCCAGCGCCAGTGTAGAGACCATCGAGAAGGGGGCCGACGTCGTGCGCATCGGGGGGGTGGCCGTTCCCGTGCACCACTGAGCCCCCCGCTCGACGCGCGCGCCACGTCAGTGCGCAGGGAAAGCCAGGTACCGTCGGTACGGGCGTGCGTTTCTTGTTACGCCCGCGCCACCACACGCATGGCGGCCTCGAGACCATCGGCGCGCGCGCGCCCCACCACCATGATGGAGGCGATGAGCTGATCTGCGGTCGAGGCCTGCTTGAAGGCGCGCAGCTTCTCGACGCACGCGTCTTCGCTGCCGTGCACCACGATGGCGTCGATCATGCGATCGCTCACCCGCCCGGCGGCACCCTCCGCGTCACCGGCTTCGTCGAGCATGCGGGCGTAGAAGGGCAGCCGGGGATAGATGGCCAGACGCTCTCGCGCGTCGGCACGCACTTGCGTCTCATCTTCGCAGACCGCAAGCATGACGTGGCCGATGAGCGGTGGCGTCTCTCTCCCTGCCTCGCGGGCACCCGCTTCGAGGGCGGTGCGCGCCTTCGAGGCCAGATAGGGGGCGGGGCACACCCAGGCGATGGCTCCGTCGGCGCATGCGCCTGCTGCGGCGAACGAGGCCTCGCGAAGGGCCGAGAGCATGATGGGGACAGCGCTCTTCGGAGCCGCGGGGGCGTGCACGTGAAAGAAATCGCCGTCGAAGTCGACCTTGCCCGAGGTGAATGCCTGTCGCAGAACCGCGATGTACTCGCGCGACTGCGTGAGCGGGCGGGTGAACTCGATACCGTACATGTCAGCCATCAAGGGGGCGTGGCTCGGCCCCACACCCAGGGTGAACCGCCCTGGCGCCAGGGCCTCGATGACCGCGGTCTGCTGCGCCAGCACAACGGGGTGACGCAGCCAGGTGGGAACCACGGCGGTTCCCAGCCTGATTGATCGCGTCTGCGAAGCCGCGACGGCAAGTACCGTCATCTGCTCCTGCGTCCCGCTGGTGAGCCATGCCGCCGAAACGCCGAGGGCCTCGGCGCGGGCGATGGCTTCGAGGGTTGCGAGGGGGCCGTTCTCGTGAAGGGCGATGGTGAACATGCCGAGGTTCTTGGTCTCGTTGCGTCGATCTCCTCTCGCCTGAAATGCGTGCCTTCGCCTTTCGATTGATCACGAGATCGCGCAGGAGGGGTTGCCGCGACCCGGCACCCCGTAGCATGCAAGGGTTTTCACACAGGCTGCCAGCGCGGAGGCAGCGCCGCCCGCGCGGAGACGAGGTAGCTGTTCACATCGTCGAGGCTGCGGTCGACCCACTCGCCGTCGAGGGCGCCCACGGCCATGGCCTGGTGGGCGTTGGCCAGCGTGCTGCTCAGATCAGCGGCGAAGCGTCCCACATCTCGGTTGGTGTCGTCGTGCTCGACCTCGACGAGGTAGGGCTCGAGCCTCGTGGTGAGCGAGCGACAGCCATCGCGCAGGCAGAGCCCCAGATCGCGCACCTCGAACTGGTTCATCTCCTCGGTTCTCTGGCGCGCGTGCTCGAGGTAGTAGCGCGCCGTCGAGGCGCTCGCAGGAAGAACCGCCAGGGCGACATCGATCTGGGCGGCGAGGTCTGCGGTGGTGTCGACGGTCTGCGCGTGCTGGGTGAGGGCGCCTGTAGCCCGCCCATTCGAGGTGGCGGCCATCTCGCGCAGCGCACGGCCCTCGCCGCTGACGTCCTTGCCGGGACCATCGAAGTGGATGGTGTCGATGTGGGGCTTGAACCCGTCGAGGGCCTGTGAGGCCTGTTCGGCCTGCTGGGTGGTGGTTCGGTTTGTGGTTCGGGCCTGGGCGATGTCCGCGATGGCGCGGTCGATGGCCGCGGCCGCGGGGGAAGGGGTCAGCTGCATCGGAGTCACTCCATGTCATGTGAACTCCCGACGCCTCGACGCTCAGGCGCCCAGCGTATCACAACCTGCGGTCGTCGAGATGAACGAGACGTTAACTCCCGGCACCTCGCGCTCGATGGCCGTGCTCTTGCGCGAACGTCTCCGCCATCGCTCTCTGTGCGGGCTTCGTCGATTGACTGTACATTGACGCGGCGTTCAGATCTGTTCTTCGTGGGGCGCTTATAATGCGCCGTCAGCCAGAATCCGGAGGATGTACCCGTGCAGCTGCAAACCCCGCGCACCCTTGGTCAGGCCATCGAACATGATCGGGGAGGGCGATCGCCTCGCATCCCGGGCGAGGCCATCGTCAAGACCCTCGGCCCCCTCGACACCGTTGCTCTCGAGGCGCAGGTTGCGCCGCTGGGCTTCGAGGTGGCCCGGCAGTTTGATCTGTCAGACGAGCAGCGCGAGCGTCTCGGGGGAGACCTCTACCTGGTGCGCGCGAAGGACGTGGCCACCGACGAGGCGCTCGCGCGGCTCACCTCGGCGCGAGGGATCGCGTACGCGGCGCCCAATGATCGCTTGCAGTGCGAGGCCGAGCCGACCTTGTGCGCGACCGATGCCCCCGCTCCAGATCTCGCAACCCCTGCTCCCTCGGCGCAGCCTCGCGTGCCCGATGACCTCGACTCCCGTCTCTGGGGGCTGGCGAACCGCAGTCGTCCGGGCGCAGACGTGCACGCCCTTGACGCGTGGAACATCACCACGGGTCGCCGCGAGGGTGGGCCGGTGGTTGCCGTGCTCGATTCGGGCATCGACTACCGTCACCCCGATCTGGCGGCCAACATGTGGGTGAACCCGGATCCCAAGGCGCCGGATCGCCATGGCTACAGCTTCATCGACAACACCCCGGATCCCATCGATCAGAACATGCACGGCACCCACGTGGCGGGAACCATCGCGGCCGTGGGCAACAACGCCCAGGGCGTCGTGGGCGTGAACTGGGAAGGCCGCCTCATGGCAGTGAAGTTCATGGACGCGGAAGGCCGCGGCACGGTGGCGGGCGCCATCGACGGCATGCTGTACGCCGATCGTCACGGCGCCCGCGTCGTCAACGCGTCGTGGGGCGGGCCGGGGTTCAACCAGGCTGTGTACGACGTGATCAAGAGCTCGCGCGCGCTCTATATCGTGGCGGCGGGCAACAGTTCCACCGACAGCGATCAGCAGCCGGTCTACCCCGCGGCCTACGACCTTCCCAACATCATCTCGGTGGCTGCCTCGTCACCGTCTGACGGGAGACATCGCACCTCGAACTTCGGGCGCGCAACGGTTGACGTCGCGGCGCCCGGAGAGGACATCCTGTCGACGGTTCCCAACGGGGGGTATGAGACCCTCTCGGGAACGTCGATGGCCGCGCCGCATGTTGCCGGCGCGGCGGCGCTGCTGCTCTCGCGGTTCCCCGATCTGACCAATGCGCAGGTCAAGGATCGCATCGTCTACGGCAGCGACCGCGTTGATGCGTGGCAGGGGCTCACGGTATCCGAGGGGCGACTCGATGTGCACCGGGCGCTCGACGACGACACTGCTGCGCCCGCCGCTCTCGGCGCCCTGCGCGCTGACGCGGTGGGGCTGGCGTCGACGGTGCTCTCGTTCACGGCCACGGGTGACGACGGCGCGAAGGGCACGGCGGCGGCCTATGACCTTCGCATCGCCGATCGCCCCATCGCCGTGGGGGCTCCGCGCGCGGGCGAGGTGGCGTTCGAGGCGGCGCCTCGGTTCAGCACCCCCGCGCCCTCGGCCGCCGGGAGCACGGAGCGGGTCATCGTGCGGTTCCCCCCCTCCGAGGCCCAGCGCACGCTGTACGCGGCGCTTCGGGTGTACGACAACGTGGGGAACGTCGCGCCCACCGCGTTTGCCACGGTGAAGGTTCCCGCCGCGAAAGCAAGCTTTTCCGATCGCGAGGCCTCCGCGCCGGGGTGGCAGGCCGACGCTCCCTGGCAGCCGCAGCGCGACGCCTCACGGGGGCGGGTGTGGGCGGCGCTCTCTGACGAGCTGCTGCCCAACGGGCTCGACGCCTCGCTCACCACGCCGCCTCTCGATCTCACGGGGGCTCGTTCGGCGCTGCTCGAGTTCGCCCTGTCGCACAGCCTCGACCGACGCCACGACTTCCTGCTGGTCGAGACGAGCGCAGATGGCGGTCAGTGCTGGACCGAGCGGGCGCGCTACACCGATCGCGGCGACTGGTCGACGCAGCGGCTCGACATCTCTGATCTCGCCGGAACCCGAGGTCTCGTGCGATTCCGCGTGGTCACCGATGACAAGGTTCGCAGCCGAGGCGCAGCGATCGACGACATCGTGGTGTGGACCGCCCTCGCGCAGGGCGATGCTGAACACGTGTCTCCCATTGCGCGTACGCCGCGCGCTCTTGTTCGCGACGCAGACGAGCGCGGCAGGGAGGGAGCGGGCTGAAGCCCGAACCTCTGGGAAGCATGGAAGCTTGAACCTGAAGGGAACGGTGCCCCATGATTCTCGAGCCCGCCGCGGAGAAGGCCTTGATGGAGTGGACGTTCTTTCGCCACGCCATGGAGGAGGGGGCCTCCGACCTCCACATCGTCACCGGCCACCCCCCCATGGCCCAGATCCACGGGCAGGTTGAGAAGTTCGGCGCCGAACCCCTGAGTGCCGACGATGTGCTCAACGTCTTCCAGCTCATCGCCGACCGAACCCTGCGCGGCGATTTCTTTGCGGGGCACACGCAAGATCTAGACTACACCATCGAGCTGCCCGGCCAGCGACGCCGTTTGCGCGTGAA
Organism: Pseudomonadota bacterium; assembly: GCA_010028905.1. Taxonomy (NCBI): domain Bacteria; kingdom Pseudomonadati; phylum Pseudomonadota; species Pseudomonadota bacterium. The sequence goes on from RGZZ01000088.1 coordinate 7,249, forward strand.
CGTGTTCCAGCAGTACACCGGGCTCTCGATGGCGCTTCGCCTGCTGTCGAATCGCCTCAAGACCTTCGAGGAGCTCGGGCTGCCGAAGACCTTCGAGAAGCTGGCGTTCGAGAAATCGGGCCTCGTGCTCGTGACGGGGGGAACCGGCTCGGGCAAGTCGACCACCCTGGTGTCGATGCTGGAGCGCATCAACGAGAAACAGAAGCGCCACGTCATCACCATCGAAGATCCCATCGAGGTGGTCTTCGAGAGCAAGAAGGCGCTCATCGAGCAGCGCGAGATCCCCACCCACGTGCCGGACTTCAGCGTTGCGCTGCGCAGCGCCATGCGCGAGGCGCCGCACGTGATTCTCGTGGGGGAGATCCGCGATTCAGACACGGCCGTGATGACGCTGCGCGCCGCGCAGGTGGGAGCCCTGGTGATGGCCACGCTGCACACCCGGAGCGCGGGTGAGACCATCACGCGATTCCTGTCGATGTTCGCAGACGGCTGGCGAACCGGTGCGCGCGGGCAGCTGGCCGATACGCTACGGGGCATCATGTGCCAGAACCTCGTGCCCATGAAGAACGGTCGCGGGCGTGTGGTCGCGGCCGAGGTGCTTATGGGCACCACCGCCGCAAAGCATCTCATTCGCGACGACCGCGGGCACCTGTTGCACTCGGTGATGGAGATCGCGTCGACCGATGGCATGATCACCATGGAGCAGTCGCTGTACAAGCTGTTCCAAGATGGTCAGATCGAGCTTCAGACCGCCTTCGACAACTGCAACGACAAGCAGGCGTTCCTCGCGCAGGTGACCCCCGAGCAGCAGAAGAGCCTGCTCATCGAGTGGGAGACCGAGCTCGAGCTCAAGAACCTCGAACGGGTCAAAGAGGCCAAGGTGCGCCAGGCGCAGGTTCGCCAGCTCTAGGTCTGTTTCGGGCGGTATTTCTTTTCGCGGTCAGCGTCGCCGCTGCTGCGCACGTTCAGCAGTCGAACCTCGTCGGCGGGGTTGTCAGGCAGACGGATCCTTGCGCTTGCGCACTTTGATGCCGCCCACCACGACCTCCTCGCCGCCCATCTCGACGCGGCCCTCCTTCTTGGCGGGGAGCGTCGCGAGTCGCAGGCTCTCGTCGAGGTCGCTGTCGAGGGCGATGCTCTGGGTCACGCGCGCCAGCAGGTCGCTGAGAGGCACGTCGCGGTGCGCGTCGTGGAAGGTGAGGATGCGCCTCGCGTAGCCCTTCGGCAGGCCGCGCAGGAGGTCGAGGTTGGCGATGCGCTCGTCGGGGCAGACTCTCGCGTCGGTCGCGGCGTTCACCATGCCGTGAAGGAAGGGGAGGTTGCCGGGCCCCTCCGCCTGCAGGATGGACAGCACGTTCGCGATGGGGCCCACGCCGAGCTTCGAAACCAGCGTCCCCACCACGTCGACCAGGCCGTCGAACGAGGGTGTGTTCAGGTGGGGACCGAGCACCGGCCACAGCATCGACGCCGCCAGCACCCCGCCAACCTTCTTCGACACCTGCTCCACCGCGTGCAGGGCGTGGACGGATTGGTCAACCACCCCGTGAAGAGCAGGTCGTCCTCGGTGCGGGCGGTGAGCCGGTGGTGGGTCTTCACCGTGACGGGCGTCGACGGGAGGAACTGGTAGGCGCTGTAGGCGTTCAGGCTGGCGTTGCGCGTATCGAGCCGGGCCCCGCTCTTCTCCAGATCGAGGAAGGTCTGCGCCAGCACCGCGTGCGGCAGCGACTGCGGGGTCTGGGTGCCGTAGAAGGCGTCGAGCACGGTCAGATCGGCGGCTCCCCGAACCGCGTGGAAGTCGGACTGGCGGGCCGCCTCCAGCGCCCTGCCCCGCAGCGCAAGCTTCGCGGCCTGCCGGGGGGTGGGGCGGCGCCGGAAAGCGTGGCCTGGTCGGGCGCGAGCGCTGGCGCGGACTGGGGCGCGCTGGCCGACCGCGCCGGCGAGGGGAGGAGACGAGAGACGGGACGCACCTGCATATACTGCACGACACGGAAAGCCGCGAGAAAAATCCTGAACGCGCCAGGCGGAGGAGCCAGGGGAGGTGCTCTTCCCCTGAAAACCTTCTGATGCCGCGTCTTGAAAGTCGGTCTCTGCTCCAGCGATAGCGTCGGACGCGGCCCTCGCAAGAAGCGCGCAGAACCGTTTCAGTCGTGCAGCAGCACCGAGACGGAGTTCTGGATTGCGTTGGCCGTGACGATGTCGATCTTGCCGTCTTTGTTGAGATCGGCGAGGGCGACCGAGGTGGGCAGTTCAGGCGAGGTGCCCACGACGAAGTTCTGCGCGGCCTCGAACGTGCCGTCGCCGTTGCCCAGCAGCACCCAGACGTTTGCGTCGTAAGCGTCGCCGTAGACGATGTCGGGCTTGCCGTCGGCGTTGAGGTCGGCGATGCTCACGGTCGCGGCTTGTGCCGCCGACGCCACGGGAATGAACGTCTGGCCCTTGAAGGTGCCGTTGCCATTCCCCAGCAGCACCGAGAGGCTGTTGCTGGTGTTGTTGGTGGTCACGATGTCGAGCTTGCCGTCGAGGTTGACGTCGGCGACGGCGACACTGTTTGGGGTGCCCCCGGTGCCGAAGGCCTGTGGGGCCTTGAAGCTGCCATTGCCGTTGCCCAGCAGCACCGAAACGGTTGCGCCGTTGGCATCTGCGGTGATGATGTCGAGGTGACCATCGCCATTGACGTCGGCGGTGACGATCTCAAACGGGCTCTTTCCCGCGGCGAAGGTCTGCGCAGCCTTGAAGCTGCCGTTGCCGTTGCCCAGCAGCACCGACACGTTGTTGCTGATGAAGTTGGAGACGACGACATCGATGTAGCCGTCGCCGTTGACGTCGGCGGTGGTGAATGTTCTGCGCGGTCTTGAACGTCCCGTCGCCTTCGCCCTGCAGTACCGAGACCGAGTTGCCGTAGCTCGCGATGACGATGTCGAGCTTGTTGTCGCCGTTGAAATCACCGACGGCGACACCGTACGGGGTGGCTCCCACGGCCAGGGTCTGGATTGCGTTGAACGTTCCATCACCGTTGCCCAGCAGTACCGAGACGGTAGAAGCATCGCGGTTGGTCACGGCCAGGTCGAGATTCCCGTCGTTGTTGAAATCACCGACGCTGACGGAGACCGGAGAGGTTCCCGTGGAATACTGCTTTGCTGTCGCGTACGCCAGCGGAATCGGATTGGCGACGAAGCTCACGCTGCTCGTGCCGCTCTGCAGTCCGCTCGACGAGGCCTGCAGGGTGTAGGATCCGGAGATGCTCATCTGCAGGTCGTTGAAGGTGGCCACGCCCGCCACAGCGTTGCGCGTGGTGGTGCCCAGCAGCACCGCACCGGGCGGCGTTGTGCCCAGGGCGACGGTGATGGAGCCGGTGAAGCTGGTGACCCGGTTTCCGCTGGCGTCGATGGCCTCGACCTGGGGCGCTGGGGTGATGGGGGTGAGAGCCTGCGCACCCGCAACGCGTGCCGTGGGCTGCTGCGCGAACCGGAGGGCGACGGCCACGGGCACCACGGGCGTTGGGGTGGGAACGGCGGCCGGGAGGGAATCGGTGAGCGGGCTCCCCGGACCCAGCGAACCGCTGCCGGTGGCGCAGCCGCTGAGCAGTCCCACCAGCGAGATGCCCGCGAGCCAGAGGCCCACGACGCCCAGCGCGATGCTCCCAGTGGCGCCCTGCGCAACTGCGCATCCCCCAAGCAGGAGAGCCACACCTCCAAGAAGGGTGAGGGTCACAACGGCTCGTCTCTGAATGAAGCCGCGAATCGCCGAGATGCGTGGGCTGCGTCGCTGTTGCACGGGTTGAGGCCTCCAGTACCCAAACTGGGGAAAGAGTTTGGACTGTACGCGCTCTACTCTCGAGATTCCTTTGTGAGTGGCGAGCTTCGCCGCCTTGCTGGGTGCCTGGAGGCGCTTGTCTCGCGGCAGCGATTGCTGCCACTGGCGTCCACCGAACATGCTCTCGCGTCAGCGCACGGCCTGCGCGATTGATCGTGCGGCGCGTTCTCGGCCACGACCCCCTTGAAGGGGCTGTCGAGGGGCAGGTCGGGGGCGGCCACGCCATGTTGGCCGCGCGCGTCTTTCCCGATGGGGGCCCGTTCGAGACAGGCCTTGGGAAGGAAGCAGTCTATTCCGCGGTGGCCCGCCAGGCCTCGAAGCCGCCGCTCATGCTCGAGACGTCGGTGAACCCCTGCTCGGTGAAGTACGCGGCGCCCCCGAGGCTGCTGAACCCGTGATAGCAGTAGACCACCAGCGGGCGCGTCTTGTCGGCGGACGAGACGAACGCGTCGACCTCGCCGTCGTTCACGTGAATGGCGCCGGGGATGTGCGCCTCCTCGTAGGCCCATGGGTCGCGCACATCGACGAACGTGGCCGAGCCCTGCGCGACAAGATGTCTCGCGTCTTCCACCGTGATCTCGCGGACGTCCATGGGGAGGCTCCTTCTGCACGCGGCATCTCTGGGCACCGCATCACCAAGGACAGTGTTGTACTGCCTGAAAGGCGGGGTTGGCAAGGAGGCCGCCGCTGCTCGAGGCATCTCCCGGGCAGTCGAAACGAGGAGGGGTGAAAATTTCTCTCGTTGTCAGAAGTGTTCGGGGCAGTGTCGGACAATGCAATGGCATGAAGGGTCCACGCGACAGCACGTTCGCGCACCACCGGAGCGATGGGCAGACTCAATGCCCCGCTGCTCTCGTGTTGCGCGCTGTGAGCGAGTGCGTGTTCAGCGACGGTCCCGAAACACGGTAGCGGAGGACGACCATGATCGACGTAAGTGACGACGCGGTGATTCGGGGAGAGGATCTGATCGAGAGCGGTGATCTCGATGGCGCGTATGCGCTGACGATGGGAGTGACGCAGCACCAGCCAGAGAATGCGCGGGCATTCAACAACCTCGGTGTCATCTGTCATCTGCAGGGGCGCAACGAGATGGCGGCAGAAGCGCTGTCGCGAGCGCTCGCGCTCGACCCCACGCCGGACACAGCCGTCAATCTCTTTCACGTCTACATGGCCATGGGTTCGTTCGAGCGCATCAAAGCGTTCCTGACCGAGCAACAGGATCTGTGGCGCCCGCAGGATCTGGCCGAGATCAACCTCCGTCTCGAGGCATTCAAGGCGTCGCGACAGTAGGCTGCCGACTGCACCGCTGCCCACGCCGATGTGTCTATTGGCGCTGGGTCGGCGGGTCTCGATCTGCGGCTGCACCACGGCACAGGCCGCGGTGAGGCCATCAATCTTTCCAGAAAATCCGCTCCGCCTCTCGGCGCACCACGATGAGGGTGTTCTCGAGCGCGTCCTCGAACGTCTCTCCCATCTTCAGCATGAGGTCGCCGAAAGACAGGTAGACCCGACCGTCTTCCGCCACGAGGAGCAATCCCTGCCCGCCATGCTCAGCGACAGGCGAGAGGCGCACCCCCAGCTGGTTCTCCCAGTCTTGAATGACATCATACTCTCCCAGAGCGGCATCGTCCGGATTGAACACCAGCTCGTCGGCACGCATCAGTGACCCCGGTGCTATGGGGGGCGGCGTGATTGTGAGCAGTCCGAAGTTCTCCAGTATGCGAATCGCCTCCGGCACCATGGTCCACCCATCGTCGGTGAGCGCTTTCACAATGTGTTTCATCGACACCCTACGCGTCGGGTACCAACCGGCCCCGTCGAGTACTTTCGTAACGAAATCAGAGAACATGACCGATTCCTCCATTCACAGTTTGGGATGATACTTGAGGCCGAGCTCGCTCAATACGGGAGCGCAGCCGCTGCAGGGCTTGTGCGCGGATGCGTGACTCGGGGAGTTCACCCCGCGTACCTTTGCCGTCTGGACGTGCCCACCCTTCAGCGCGGTGCGGGCCTGGCGAACCGTGGTGATGGCTTTGCCGCTCGCCTTCTCGGCCCCTCGTAGCGCTTCGCTCACGGCCTCCATCTCGGCGCAGTGGCCTCCGTAGATGTTGCGGTATTCCCGCGTCAGCTGGTCCACGACCGGATGGCGCGGGCTGGTGTATGACGATCGCCCCGTAAAAGTGGCGCCTTTCGCGGTCTCGATCGAGGCCACCGTCTTTGGGCGATTGCCTTTGGGAAGGGTGGCGCGGGCCGTGTCCGCTAGCGCCTCGATGTTCACCCGGCTTCGTGGGCTGGCCAGGTCTTCGAGGGGCGCGGTGAGAATCGCGTCAGCCCGCGTGTAGGCTCGGCTCACCGCCTGCCCGACCGGCGTGTTACAGGCTGCCTGGCAGGTCTTTCCCACCGCCTTCATGCCCTGAGAGACCATCGGTGCGTATCGCGCCAGCGCGGGAACTCTCGCCACGGCTGCGGTTACGTTGGCCGTGGTGACGAAGGAAGCCTTGCGCGCCAGGGCATTCAAGGGACGCTTGGGCAGGAAGCCCGCGGGCATGGTGTTGAGCATCAGTGTGCCCGAAAAATCGCCGAACTCCCGGCCGAACCCGCGTACATCGCCTCGGTTCAGCGCGGCGTCCATCTTGTCTGCGGACGTCCGCACCCAGGAATATACCTTGCCTGCGGTTTCGTTCGGATTCGTGATGGCGTGGCCCAGCCCCCTGACGGTGTTGATGGGGTGGGCCACGGCGCTCAGCCCGCCCACGACGAAGGATCGGGTTGCCTCCAGACCGCCCTCTCCAGCGCCCAACAAGAACCGGGGAACCTGGGTGACCGCGTCTCTCGCCCGCTCGTCGAGGGTGTAGCGGGGCTGCGCTCCTTCAAGCGTGCTGTGCTGCAGCTGCTGGCGCTGGCGCGCCTGGCTGCTCTGATAGGCGCGTGGTGTCGCGTGCGTGCGTGCCTCGAGGTCGAGGGCGCGTTGCAGGCGCGGCGCGAGCTCGCGCGTGTCGCCGTGGGTGCTTGCATCTGATCCTGCAATCGTGGCCCGCTCCTGGTGGAGCATGCGGTGCGCGGCCACGCGTGAGGCTTCGTACTGCTCGGCGTTGCGAAACCCCGCGGCCGACAGCTGTGGCCTGCTCGGCATGGCGGC
>RGZZ01000089.1 GCA_010028905.1 Pseudomonadota bacterium
CCTTCGCGCCGATCCCACCGGCGTGACGGTGGCCTTCTGCCTGGGGCTGGCCTGGGCGCTGCATGCCCCGCGGCACGGGATTGCCGCCGGCGCCGCCGTCCTGTTGCTGATGTGCGCGATGCCGCGCAGGCGCACGCTGCTGGCGGCCTTCCTGGCAGGGGGGCTGCGCGTGGCGCTCGTGGCAGATCCCTGCATGCGCGCCCTTCCAAACGTCTTCCAGGGGCGGCCGGTGGTGGTTCAGGGAACGGTCTGCGAGCCGGTGGTGCGCACGCCGGACGCGTGTCGCGTCGTTATGGAGGTGCGCGAGATTGCGTGCGGCTGCTGCTGGCAGCGGGTCTCCGCGCGGGTGCTCGTGACCATGCGCTCGGTCGATCGTCACCTCACCCCGGTGAGCTGGGGAAGGGAGGTGGTGGCGAGGGGAACCCTCGAGCGCCCACGCTCAGGAGAGGGCTTTGACTACGCGGCGTGGCTTTCGGAACGGGACATTCGAGACGTGATCCGTCTGCCCAGCGCGGCGGCCATCACCGCCTGCGGGGAAGGGCGTCTCCCTTGGCCCCTCGAGACGGCCGCCGCGCTGCGGCGTCAGATGGAGGCGGGCATCGAAGGCTCCCTCTCGTCGGATGCGGCGGCCCTGGTCGAGGCCGTGACCCTGGCCGAGGCGCGCGCGCTGCCCCGTGAGACGGTGGGCGCCTTTCGGGAGACGGGGACCTATCACGTGCTGGTCACTGCCGGAATACACGTGGCGCTGGTCATCAGCGTTTCGTTCGCCGTGCTGGGCTGGCTGGGGGTGAGCGGTGCGCGGGCCGCGCTGCTCACCGTGCCGGGGGTCGCTCTCTTCGCCCTCGTCACCGGTGCGTCTCCGTCGATGATCCGGGCGGCGCTCATGGGCACCCTCGGACTCATGGCGTTCGCTGGCGGTCGCATCACCGATGGCCGTCGCTCTCTTGCCGTCACGGTGCTCATCATGTCGGTGGTCAGCCCCAGTCTCGTTGCAGAGCCCGGCTTTCAGCTGAGCGTGGCGTGCGTGTGGGGAATCCTGGTTCTGCGACCCGCTATCGCGCGTCGCCTCGCGCGCGTGCCGAGCGTGGTGCGTGTCTCGGTGTCTGTGAGCCTGGCTACCCAGATCGCGGCCGCACCGCTCACCGCGCTCTACTTCGGGGAGATCTCCCTCGGCGGCGTGGTGGCCAATCCGGTTGTGGTTCCGCTCTGCGAGGGTCTTCTTGTGGGGGGCCTGCTGCTGTCGGGGATGGGGCCTCTCCTTCACAGTGGCACTGGGTGGCCGTTGCCCGATCGGGTGCTCCTGCCGATGGTGGCTCTGCTGGTGGAGGTTGTGGAGCGGGGAGCCGGTGTCGTGCTCAGCGTGGTCTCGCACATTCGTGCGTTGCCGCTCTGCTCCGTGCAGGTGCCCTGCCCGGGCGTCCTCGAAGTCGTTCTCGCCTACGCGGCGATGGCGGCGTGGGCGTCGTCGGGCGAAGCCTCCACCGCACAGGGGAAACTTCCATCGGCAGCAGAACTCGAAGAGGAGGATGGGTGTGAATCGCATGCGCAACGGCAGCCTGCTTCTTCTCGCGCTTGCGATGCTGGCGACGTGTGGGTGCATTCGTAGCCTGGCCGAAGATGGGGTTCGCAAGAGCCTCTCTCGCCTCATCGGGCCCGCTGAGCGCTACGAGGTTCACATCGAGCGCACCTCAGACGGCGATCTGCTGGCAGGAAGAATCGAAGATCTGTGCATCACCGGTCACAAGGTTCGCACCAAGGACGGGCTCGTCATCGAGCGTCTCGCGGTGGTGCTGCACAAGCTCAAGGTCGACACGCGCCGCAAGCGCGTTGAGCGGGTGGAGAGCGCCACCTTCGACATCGACGTGACGCAGGAGGCCTTGAGCAGGCTGGCAGCGCATCGCACGCACGGCCTTGGCAATCCCCAGGTTCAGCTTCAGGGGGGGACGGTCACGGTTGTGCTCCCCGCGCGACTGCTCAGCGCTGCCGTCGATACGGTTCTTCAGGGAAGGCTCGAGGTGGAGGACGGTCGCAAGGTTGCCTTCAAGGCCGATGACCTGCGCATCGGCCCTCTGCCCGTTCCTCCGGCGCTGGTCTCCGCGGCGCTCGACCGCATCAACCCGCTGGCAGATCTGCGCACCCTGCCCGTGCCCGCGGTCATCGACAGCCTCACCGCCGACAAGGGCCTTCTGAACGCAAAGGGGCGGCTGTTCGTTCCGCCCAATGCCGAGGAGCCACCTGCGCCGCTGCCTCCGCCCGGGAGCGCCTCGCCGTCTCCGCCTCCGATGATGGCGCCGGAGCCTCGGTAAGGCGCAGACGGTCACGGATCTTCGAAGCTCACCTCTGGCCGGGCTCCCTGTTGCGCGACCGAGCCATCGACCACGCTGTCGAGAAATGTGTTGATGCGTTCGACGGCGCCTTCCGGCAGGGCTTCGAACACGAGGGACATCTTGTAGCGGTCGAACACCGCGGCCTTGACCTCGTGCACCCGTGCCTTGAGCGCGATGGGAGGCTGATCGGCTTCGAGCCACAAGACGCAGGCATACTGCCGGGACGGCTCGAGCTCGGTCTCGGTGGTGATCTGCATGCCGTCTGTGGACAGGATGCTCGTGAGCGCGTAGAGCTTCTGCTCGCCGGTGACCTCGGGGAACTGCATCGACAGAACGCGGTTGAAGTTTGCGGCCGCCCTGCGTCGCTTGGCTTCTTCGGAGTAGCTCTCGATGAAGTCGGCGATCTGCGTGGAGAGGGTCTCCGACACATCAACGAACTTCACGCCATATACGTTGGTGCCGCCGGTGAGGAGCTTCTTCCACACCACCTCCACCTTTCCGCTGAGCGGAGGCTGCAGCTGCAGGTGAAGTCCGAAGACCTCGCCCACCTCAAAGCTCTCGTCGGTGGTGATGCGAAGGCCGCCCTGGCTGATGTCGACGATGTAGATGTAGCAGACCGCTGGGCGTTGGCCTGCACGGGTGATCTCCGCCCCCGTGATCTTGTTCAGCTGGATGGCAAATCGTTTCGATGTGCGGCGCTCGTCTGTCATAGGGCTCTCCTTGGCCAATCATGACGGAAATCCTGGCTTTGTCGCCCCGGCCTGGTGGCCCGACCGTCGAGGGCAGGGGGGCTGACCCGTGGATTGAGACGCAGGCTCAAGGTCAGGGTACGATGCCGACGCTGCGCAGCACGCTGCTCGAAACCGCGAAGAGCCCCACCCCCAGAACCACCAGAAACACCGCCCAGCGGTCGCGCCCCTTGTTCGTGGCCGGGATCATGTCGCTGCATCCGATGTAGATGAACGAGCCGGTGGCCAGGGTGAGGAATGTCTGGGCCCATCCTGCGTCTACGCTGCCCACGGCCCCCGCCAGCAGTGCACCGGCGAGGGTCGCGATGCCGAGCATGCCCGCCGAGACCACGGCGGCCCGGGCGGTGCGACCGGCCGAGAGCATGAGCGCCGCCACGCTGAACCCCTCCGGTAGCTTGTGGAAGATCACGGCGAGGAACATCACGAAGCCGGTGTGCCGTGACGTCATGAAGCCGGCGGCGATTGCGATGCCGTCGAACAGGGTGTGCAGCAGCAGCCCCAGATAGGCGGCAGTGGCGGCGGCAGGCGAGATGCTGCACTCCTCGGGCTGGAACTGGCTCACGAGTGCATGCCCGTGCTCGTCTTCGTGCCCGTGCTCGTCGTCACCGTGGGGAGCGTCGACGTGGGCGTGGGTCGAGAACAGGTTCTCCACGAGGTAGATGGCGAGAAAGCCGAGCAGGATGAACCAAGGCCCCCGCGGATTGGAGGGCGTGATGGCCTCGGGAACGCGGTCGAGGATGGCGGCTGCCACGATGAATCCGGCCGCGATCGCGGTGGCGTACAGGACTGATCTTCGGGTTGCCCTGCCGCGCACGACGGTGAGCAGACCGCCGACGAGGTCGGCGAGTCCGGCGATCAGTGCGAGACAGACGGCGAGGGTGACGTTGGAGATGGAACTGCCTCCCAAGCAAAAACCCCCAGTTCGTATCGAGCCTGGGGGTTTGCGTTCCTACAGGGTCCCCGTTCGTGCTGGCTCAGGAGTGGGCACGACCGGCCACGTTGGCTTTCTTCCCGCGACCGACTTCTTCCTTGCCAGGATGCAGATGGACCATGATCATGTGACCCAGCTCCTTCTGCTTGTCCTTCGGAAGATGGATGACTTCTCGCAAAGCCGTCCGCAGCTCGCGGTCCATGCTCTTCTCGGCGTGAATGGCCTCGAGACGATCGAGTAGGTCTTTCAGGGAGACTTTCTCGGGAGCATATCCCGCCACCAGCAGGGTATGGTCGACGTCGACCTCGAGCGCTCTTGCAAGCTCGAGCACCTTGTCCTTGCGAGGGACATAACCGTCCCTCTCGATGAGCGTCACGTAGCTGGGGTCGATCTTTGCCAGTTCGGCCAGCTTGCGGCGCGTAAGGTGCCGGGTCTTGCGCTTCTCTTTCACGTAGGTGGCCCACGCTTCGTTGCGCATACTCTTCACCCCCTCTCCTTCCTTCTACGGCTATCGTCTGTACAGGTCTCATCTCGAAGCGGTCCTCGGCTTCCGGAGATTTCCGGAGATGCGCGGAGACGTGGCAGCGATGACTGAGCCCCTTTTTCCGTGAATCGTATTATAGCAACATGTCAAACAAAATTCAACATCATCACCTCTGTGCTCGTCATTGCAGGATCGGCGCCGTGTCGCTGTCCCGTGAGCCCCTTCGGGCCACGGGATGCACGGGTGGGGGTGGCGCTGATCAAGCAGGTACGGGCCTCTGCGCACCCTCGCTCCCGCCAGGTGTCGGCACGCAGGGTGTGCGCGACCCGTCGTGAGCACGATACCCGCTTTGACTCTCATTCAAACCCGATGAGCTCGCCTGCCCGGACGCTTCAGCAAGGGGTGACGGGGTACCCCTCGGCCTCGAGGAGACGCAGCACCTCAGGCTCGCCGTCTGCGCTGACGTACTCGATGGTCACCGTCTTGGCGGCCACGTCGACGGCGACCGAGCGCACCGCGGGGGTGTCCTCGAGGGTCTCCTTGATCAGCCCTGCGCAGCTGTGGCAGTGGATGGTGGGGGCGCTGTACGACCTGTTCATGAGGGATTTCACTCCTGTGGTTTGTTCATCTTCCTGTAATATACTTCGACGGCCGTCTGTGATATACTGGTCTTCAACAGCCGGGGATGAGACCGTTGCGCTTCGCGCGAGAGTTCCGGCGACCGCACTAGGAGGATCTGACCATGTCGGTACCTGTCGGAGCGTCTGGCGCACAGCCCAAGAAGTGGACCATCCTGTACTACTTTGACGGCAAGAACAACCTTGCTCCGATGGCCCAGCACTCGTACAACGCCATCGACAAGGTCGGCTCAGACGAGAATGTGAACCTCGTGGCCCAGTTCGGGATGCCCAAGAAGGGCGTGCTGCAAGGGCTCGTGCAGAAGGACGGCGGTTCAGGCCAGCTCACCGACCTCGGCCAGAAGGACATGGGGTCTGCCGAGAACCTGCGGCAGTTCGTCGAATGGGGCATGAAGAACTACCCCGCGGAGCACTACGCCCTGGTCATGTGGGATCACGGCGCAGGCTTCAAAGGATCGATGGTCGATGACGAGACGGGTCACATCATCAAGAACCACGATCTGGCCGCGGCGCTCGAGCAGGTGGCCCAGGAGACAGGCAAGAAGCTCGACGTCCTCAACTGGAACGCCTGCCTCATGCAGCAGGCCGAGGTCGGCTACGAGATGCGCAACGCCGCCAGCTACATGGTGGGGTCGCAAGAGGTCGAGGCGGGCCTCCGCCTCCCCATCCCAGGCGTCTTCGGCACCACGCCGCAGCACGAGGTGGCCAAGGATGTGCAGGAAGCCATCAAGACCAAGGGCGACCTGACCCCGGAAGAGATGGCCAAGCTCTTCGTTTTCGAGGCCAAGAACCAGTTCGGAAGTCAGATGTTCACGCCCACCCAGTCGGCCATCGACCTGTCGAAGATGGAGAGCGTGAAGAACGCGATGGATGCCCTGGCGGGGGTGCTCATCGACGCCGTCAAGGCCGACCCCGCCATGATCGACCAGATCCGCGCCGACATCAAGGGTGCGCAGCGCATGATCGCAGCCGACATGCACCTCGAGCCATACGTCGACTATCGCGATCTCGGAGACTTCGCCCGCGTCCTGGTGAAGGACGACAAGCTCAATGCCGTCAACCCGAAGATCGGCGAGGCGGCCAAAGATGTGATGGCGGCCGTCCAGGAAGCCGTCATCGCTGAGCAGCACGCGCCCATCAGTGGATTCGGCGGGCGCAGCCTCGAGGGCGCCACAGGCATGAGTGCCTACATCCCCCGTGACTACGGCCACGACAAGGTGGGCAAGTCGCACATCGACGGCCTTCCCAATGGCGGGACCCATGGTTACGAGACCACCTCGATGGCCAAGGAGACGCGCTGGGAGAGCCTGCTCAAGATGGTGTCGAAAGACGACGACCTCATGGGCAAGATGCCGGGTCAGCGCGCGCTCATGAACTTCGGCCAGGTTGCCAACTACTACGGCTACGAGTACGCCTGGAACGCCGTGAAGGGCGCCACGAGCGCCAAGGGGTTGAACTGGTGGCCGCTGATGGGCTTCCCCTACATGATGCCCATCCCTGGCGTGCTGGCGGCCGGCGCGGGCGCCATCTCGAATGCCCTTCGGATCAAGAAGGGCATTGACAAGATCGAGGCGGGCCTCACCCGTGAAGACTCTCCGAAGGCCAATCGCGTCGAGCTCGGCGTGCAGGGAGCGCTCGACACCATCGTCGGCGCGGGTTCGGTCGCGGTCTGCGGCGCCATGATCGCAGGCGTGATGAGCCCCGCTCTCGTGCCCGTCGCGGCGGGTGTGATGGCGCTGGGTGTCGGACGCCTGGCGTTCAGCATCGGTCGGGGTCTGCTGCGCAAGCACAACGCGAACAAGCTCACCGTTGAGGAGAAGATTGCCGCCGCCCCGGGGCGTCCGCAGTTCAACGCCCTCAAGGACCGAAAGGCTGCTGATGCGGGCAAGACGCCTGCGGTCAAGGCCGCCGATCAGCCCGCGGCAGAGGCTTCTGTCGTGAAGCCCGCAGCGCAGACCGAGTCAGCGGAGACCAACACCCAGGCCTCCTGAGCAGACGGGCAGCGTCGTGTTCGATGAGACGGCCTTCGTGAGAGGGCCGTTTCGCTTTGATGCTTGATGTGAATCGCCCCTGGGGTACATCTACCGTCACACGTCAGGTTCTGCAGGGGTGAGCAGGGGAGGTAAACCGGGGGCGTCGAAGGGCGTTCCCCGCGCAGTCCTGCCACAATGTCACGCGAGAGGCAACGAACATGGCCGATAAGAACCGCCCCAGTGAGAAGAACTTCGACAAGATGTGGAAGTATGCCGAGAAGTTCGCCGAGAAGAGCGGCACCTCGTTGCATCCGGATCGCTCCATCACCGAGGCGGTGGTGCTCGGCCTGGCCGAGAACCTCGATACCATCGGCCGCCCCTTGTGCCCGTGCAACTTCTACCCGAACAAGGGCGAGGAGGCGAAGAACCGTCGCTGGATGTGCGCCTGTGACGAGATGCAGATCTTCAAGTACTGCCACTGCCTGCTCTTCGTGACGCCCGAAGGTCTCCCCGTCACCGAGTATCTGCCGGAAGAGCACGAGGGACGTCGCACCTACGGTCTGGTGGCCGATCCATCGCCCGAGAAGGGGAGGGCGCTTCGCGACAAGGCGGCCGAGGCGCGCGAGCAGATGGTCGACAACGGGGCGGGTCTGACCACGCCCATCTGGCCTGCCGGCGAGACGACCGCCTGAGCGGTCGATGCGGTCCTCACGTCGGCGGGGGTGTGCTCTCGCTCGTCGCTGTCTCTGGTGATCTGCGGTGCGTGGCGGCCACCAGCCAGATGCTGATCTCATAGAGCACGATCATCGGGGCCGCAACGATCGACTGGGTGAAGGCGTCTGGAGTCGGCGTTACCACGGCGGCGATGATGAAGATCGCGAGGATGGCGTAGCGGCGGTTCTGACGCAGCATCTTTGCGTTGACGAGGCCCACGGCCGCGAGAATCAGGATGACGATGGGCGTCTGAAAGATCAGGCCGCAGACGATGAGCATCATGGTGATGAAACCGATGTACTCCGACAGCGAGATCATGGCCTTGACGTCTTCGGTCTGGAAGCTCATGAAGAACGACATGGCGGCCGGGAGCACGCAGTAGTAGCCGAACACCACACCCGTGATGAACAGCAGCAGCGCGCCGGGCACCACCCGTCGCACCCAGCGCTTCTCGTGGCTCTCGAGCCCAGGGGCCACGAAAGCCGCCACCTGGTAGAGCACGAAGGGGAGCGCGATGAAGAATCCGCTGAGAATGGCGGTCTTCAGGTAGACCATGAAGGCCTCTGTGGGCTTGAGGAAGACCAGATGCGCGCTGCCCAGCGGTCTTCGCATGAGCTCGATGGCCTTGGGCGTGAGGAACCACGCCCCGATGGACGCGACCACCCAGGCCAGGATCGACCACATGAGACGACCGCGCAGCTCGCCCAGATGGGCGGTGAGGGGCATCTCTGCGTCGTTTCGGGTCGGCGGTGGCGTCACGGATCCGTCGGTTCGTGGGGCGCAAGGGTTTCCCTTCATCGGTTGCGAACCGACCCAGACCCTCCCGCGGTGATCTGTCTACCGCACACTCAACGATATCAAGGAGCTCTCATGGACATTCGTCATCTCGCTGTCACAGCGTCGATCGTCAGCGCACTTCTCGCCAGCGGCTGCCAGGCCGCCGATCAGAAGGTCTCAGCCTCTCCCCCCGCGCAAGGCGCGCCCCCCGTGTCATCCGGCGCGAAGACCAATCGTCCCACCTACACGGCCGCTCCGCCTGTCGGTGATCTCACGCAGTACGCGAAGCAGCAGGTGGTCATCGAGACCGAGCGCGGCAACATCGTCTTCGAGCTCTATCCGAAGGAGGCCCCCAAGACCGTCGCCAGCTTCGTCAAGCTCGCCCAGGACGGTTTCTACGACGGCCTCACGTTCCACCGCGTCGAGCCCGGCTTCGTCGTGCAGGGGGGAGATCCGGAGGGGAACGGCTCGGGCGGTCCTGGGTTCACGCTTCCCGCGGAGTTCAACGCCCACAAGCATCTCAAGGGCACCGTGGCCATGGCGCGCACCTCAGACCCAAACAGCGCCGGCTCGCAGTTCTACATCTGTCTCGAGGCCGTGCCCCAGCTTGACGGGCAGTACACGGTCTTCGGTCAGGTGACGAAGGGCGTCGAGAACGTCGCGAAGATCCAGAAGGGCGACCACATGCTGAAGGTTCGCGTCGAGTCGAAGGGCGATGGAACGAGCCCTTCCGGTGGGGCGTCGGCCGCTCCGGGTGGTGCATCTGCCGCGCCGAGCGCGGCGGCTACGCCGGGGGCCGCATCTTCGTCAGCACCGGCTTCGCATCCCTGATGAAGCGGGCGACCTCGTCCTCGGTCCCGGCACGGATGCGGATCCTGCCCGGGAGTCCCCAGGGGGCGAGGTCGCGCACGCGCAGCCCGCGCGCGGCGAGGCGTTTTGTTGCGTCGCCGCTGTCCGGGACGGTGACGACCACCCACGGTGCGACGCCCGAGTCCACGGTCAGCCCCCACTCGGTGAGCGTTCGGTAGAGCGCGAACCGCGCGCGGCCCACCCGTTCCCGGATCATCTGGTCGAACGTGGTCTCTCCCACGGCTGCGGTCGACGCGCGAGCCGCCATCTCGCCAGGCTCGAGACCGATGGTGGCGGGGCGGATGCGCACGGCCGTCTCCACGGCTGAGAGCGTGAACGCCGTGGGAAGCCCTTCGAGCCCCTGCAGCGACGAGAATGAGCGCATCACCACCAGATGGGGCGATTCCTCGAGAAGCGGAACGACACGGGCAAACTCTGCCTTCTCAGCATAGTCTGCATAGGCCTCGTCGATGATGAGGCAGGTCCCTGAGGCCAGGGCCGCGCCGAGCAGTGACGCCATGGCGTCGCGATCGAGACCATGACCGCCCGGATTGGCCGGATGGGCCAGCAGCGCGAGGGCGGGACGCTCGCGCTCGAGCACCCGCTTCCACTCCTCGAGGTCTGGCGCCAGTGGGTTCCCTGATGTCACGCGCACCTGGCGCAGCCCCGTGCGCGCGGCGCACAGGGTGTGCAGGGGGGGCGCCAGCTCGGGCAAGGCAAGGGTTCCATCGGTCTCGCTCAGGGCCTGGAGAACCGCCGGCAGCAGAACCCGCGTGCCAGCCCCCACACAGATGCGCTCCGGTATGAGGCTGAACTTGCGTGAGAGGGCGTCGACGAGGGCGCTTACCGCGTCACGCCACGGTACTGCGTCAGACCGTGTCGACTCGACGATGCGCTTTGCGGTCATGGGCGCATACCCGAGCGGTGCCCGCGCTCCGCTGAGGTCGAGCATGTCCGCGGGGGAAGCGCTGCGCGGAGGGACGCCGAGGGACCACGGGTCGATGGTGGACATCACAGGCATGAGGTTCAGGGCAGCGGAGGGGCAGTCCTTCAGCCCTCCGCCGTTGCGAAGAGGTCACGATCGAAGCGCCCGCCACACCTCCGCGGGACGGATCGATTTGCCGTACATCAGCAGGCCGGCCTGAAAGACCTTCAGCGAGACGCGCAGCGCCGCCACGACGGCAGCCGCGAGGAGGGCGATCGACAGTGCCAGCTCTCCCGTGGGAACGCGGGTGCTCACGCTGCGCATCACCATCATGAGCGGCGAGGTGAACGGGAACAGCGAGAAGGCACGCGCGAGGGCGCCGTTGGGCGCATCGAGGAGAATGGGCAGGAACAGCAGCGGGCTCGAGAAGAGCATCACGAAGATGGCGAAGATGTGGTTGGCTTCCTTCTCGGTGCTGCCGATGGACCCGATGCCCGCGAGAATCGATGCGTACAGGGCGAAGCCGAGCAGGAAGTAGAGCACGAAGATGGCCAGCGCATCGGCTCCGATCGAGAAGGCCGACAGCGTGCGCGCGGCGAGGGGGAGCCCGAAGGCGAGCCAGACCGACACCTGCACCAGACCGAGGGCGCCGAGACCGATGATCTTGCCGTAGAACAGATCGGCGGGGCGAACCGATGATAGCAGAACCTCCTGGATGCGGCTCTCCTTCTCTTCGGTCAGCCCCCGCAAGATGTACGTCGAGGAACCGAGCAGCGACATCACGAGAAGGGCCATCATGGCGTAGGGAAGCACGACCGAGATCACCTGATCGGCGAAGGGGTCGCTCACGCGACGGCCGCGGTCGTCGAGCACGACGGCTTTCTCAAGGAGAGGGACGCGCACGCGCGCCAGCGTCTTGTCGTCGATTCTTCCCGCGAGAAGCCCTTCGCGGATGAGCATGGCCATCGGAGGGCGAACGCTCACATCGAACGGGCTTCGGCGCAGGGTGACACACTCTGCCTGCCCCGTGGTGACGTAGTCGTTCGGGAAGACGTAGAGGTACTCGACGGTGTGGTCGAGCAGCGCCTTCTCGCCTTCGGCCACCGTAGCGTATCGCTGAAACCGAAAGGTCTGCGGAAGGGTGAGGCCCCCCGCTGAAGCCACGCCACGCGGCTCTTGGGGCGCGCCTTCCCGCGACGGCGCCGCGCCTTTGAGCTCGGACGGGAAGGCGAGAGCCGCCGGCGCGTTGACGAGGCCGACCTGCACGCCTCGCACCTCCATCTGGCGCTGGCGCAGGTACAAGAAGTTCGGCACCGACGCAAGGATGACGAGGAGGGCCGCCATGATGGGCAGGCCGAGGGTCACCACGAGGAACTCCCATCGTCGGGCGTGGGTTGTGAACTCGTATCGGGCAACCACCGAGATGCGGTTCATGCGGGATCCTCTGCCCCCTTTCTCACCACCTCGAGGAAGATCTCCTCGAGGGTGGATTCGGTCATGGTGAACCCGCGCACCGCGATTCCAGCGCCGAGGAGCCGTTGCAGCAGCGTCTCCGGTGATTGCTGACCCAGGGTGACCTCGAAGCGTTCGGCACCCACCCTGCGAACATGCAGGTCGGGATGCGCGTCGAGGGAGTCCGGGGTCTCAATCAGGGCTCTGGCGGGGGCATGGGCCGAACGGATGTCGCTCAAGGTTCCGTACAGCACCCGTCTGCCGCCATTGATCATGACCACGCGATGGCAGAGGCGCTCCACCATCGCCATCTGGTGCGCCGAAAGCAGGATGGTGGCGCCCTCGGCGTGCAGCGTGCGGATGCGCTCGAGGGCCCATTGCACGCCGATGGGGTCGAGACCGCTGAACGGCTCGTCGAGCACCAGGAGCCGAGGGCGATGGACGCTGGCTGCCACCATCTGCGCCCGCTGCGTCATGCCTTTGCTGAGCTCGATGACCGGCCGGTCCTTGTAGGCCGAGAGCCCCACGACCTCGAGATCGGCGACGACGCGTTCACGCGCCTGGCTCGGGGTGAGGCCACGCAGCTGGCCCAGGTATTCGAGCACCTCGCCGAGGCGACCGCGACGGTAGAGCCCTCGTTCCTCCGGGAGATAGCCGAGGAGGTCGCGCATCAGGCGATGGCCCTGCGCAAGCTCCGGCGGCGCAGGGTCTTGCATCGTGCGCCCGAGGAAGCGGATCTCTCCCGCGTCTGGCCGGAAGATGTCGATGATCATCCGGATCAGGGTGGTCTTGCCTGCCCCGTTTGGCCCGAGCAGCCCGACGATCTCGCCGGGGCGCACCTCGAAGGAGACGCCATCGATGGCCTGCTTGCCTTCGAACCTCTTCACGAGGTTGCGACAGACCAGAAGGCCATCGATGGACGCTTCCTCAGTGTGCATCGCGTCGCTACTGGTGATAGGCTTCCACCACGAGGGCGATGCCCTGACCGCCGCCGATGCAGGCTGAGCCGAGCCCATAGCGCTTTCCGGTGCGCCGCAGCTCGTGCAGAAGCGTGAGGGTCAGGCGTGCGCCACTGGCGCCCAGCGGGTGACCGATGGCGATGGCTCCGCCGTTGACGTTGGTGCGCGCGCGGTCGAGGCCCAGCTCCTTCTCGACGGCCAGGTACTGGGGCGCGAAGGCTTCGTTGATCTCGACGCGGTCGATGTCGGCCACGGTCAGACCGGCTTTCTTCAAGGCCAGTCTCGAGGCCTCGACCGGGCCGATGCCCATGATGGACGGGTCGCAGCCCGTGATGCCCCATGACACCAGGCGCCCCCAGGGCTTCAAGCCATGACGGTCGGCGGCCTGTCGTGAGCCGATGACCAGGGCTGCCGCGCCGTCGCAGATGCCGCTCGCATTGCCGGGCGTGATGACCCCGTCTTTCTTGAAGGCCGTGGGGAGCTTCGACATGGCCTCTCGGCTCACGTCCTCGCGGAAGTGCTCGTCCTTGGCGAAGACGGTGACCTGCCCCTTGCGCCCCTTGAGCTCGACCGGGGCGACCTCTTCGGCCAGGCGGCCCTCTCGCCAGGCGGTGCGCGCCCGGTCCTGGCTCTGATAGGCGAAGTCGTCACAGGCTTCGCGATCGATGCCGTACTGGCTGGCGAGGTTCTCCGCCGTCAGCGCCATCGGGAGCTGGCAGTAGCTGTCGGTGAGGCTGCTCCACAGGCTGTCCTCGAGCTGCGACTTGCCGAGGGCGATGCCCCAGCGGGCGCCGCGCACGACGTGAGGAGCCTGGCTCATGCTCTCGGTGCCTCCCACGAGGCAGAGCTCGGCATCTCCCGTGAGAATCTCGTGGGCCCCGCTCACCACGGCCTGAAAGCCGGAGCCGCAGAGACGGTTCAGGGTCAGGGCGGGGGTGGTCACCGCGGCTCCGCTGCGCAGCCCCACGTGTCGGGCCAGGTAGATGGCGTCGGCCGATGTCTGGGAGACGTTTCCGAAGCAGACATGCCCGATGGCGTCGGGCGACACGCCCGAGCGCTGCAGCGCGGCGGTGGCCGCGGCAACACCGAGGTCGGTGGCGGTCTGGTCCTTGAGCGAGCCTCCAAAGCTGCCGAAGGGCGTGCGCGCGCCGCCCAGGAAAAGGATCTCTGCGTTCAAGTCTCTTGCTCTCTCTTCGTAGGTTCTTGCACCAACGCGAAATCGTGCGCGGGGCGCCCTGTCGATCAGGGCACCG
>RGZZ01000090.1 GCA_010028905.1 Pseudomonadota bacterium
GCGCCACCGGATGTGTCTGGTTGTACTGGTTGGCGGCGCGGGAGACCTTGTTGTACATGGCCGACACTCCGTTGTGCCAGTTGCGGTCGGTGGCCCAGCCGCCTCGGTTGACTGCGGCCAGCTGGCGTCCCATTGCGTCGTTCGGCCCTGAACCGCCTCGCGCGCGCAGCTTTGCAAAGGTCTGCGCGCCGCGGCGGATCTGGTTCTCGACCCCGGAGAACCCGGGGTTGTTCACAGCGTTTCTCGGATTTGCGTCGTAGGCGCCGACTCCCAGCATGCCGCGCACCCCGATGCCGGTCTTGCCGAACTGGGTCTCGTGACCGGCGACGGCCAGCAGCGCCATGGGGTCGACCTTGTACTGCTTGCCGTACTTCACCATCATCTCGCCTGCGTGCTGGTTGGCGGCCGGCGAACGCTGGTCTTGCAGGTACTTGTTGATGAAATCAGCCATGCGCTGATCGTTGCCCTGCAGCTCCGGCGGGGGGCTCACGGTCGCGGTGTCCGGAGCGCCGGCGGCTTCCCCTGCGCCTCCCGTGCCGCGCGGGCCACCCGCGCCAGGCCCGCCACCCGGTGCGCCACCGCCGGGTGCACCGACCGCCTGGGGCTGCTCGCCGCCGCCCGGACCGCCCGCGGCCTGGGGCTGCTCTCCACCGCCGGGCTGGCCGTTGCCACCGGCGTCCTGACCGCCCTGCGGGCCGCCGTTCTCCTGGCCCTGACCTGCGCCTTGTGCCTTTTGCTGATCTTGCTGGTCGCCGTTCTGCTGCCCGCCGACCCCGAGGGTCTGCTGCACCAGCTTCTCGACCTGTGGCGAGATGGCGCCGCCGTTCTGCTTGATGTTCTGGTAGTCCTGACCGAGCTGCTGCATGGCGGCTGCAACCTGGTCTTGCCCTGCGTTGGGATCCTGCTGCGCGTCACCGCCTTGCTGCTGGCCCTGCTGCGCCTTCTGGGCCGCTGCCTGCGCCGCTGCCTGGGCCTGGTGAACCGCCTGCACCTCCGCGGTGAGCCGCGCGTCGTTCATGGCCTGCTGCATCTGCTGGCGCATCTCGGGCTTGTTGTTGGCCGCCGCACCCTCCTGCTGGGCTTCGGGCGAGACCTCGGCACCATCTGCGCCGAATCCGCCTTCCCGCGTTGCGGGCTGGGGCCCCGCCGGACCTCGCGCACCTTGCAGGGCCTCTGGGCCGAGTCCGAGTGCATTGGCTCTACCGGCGCCTTGAAGCTCGCGCACGTTGCCCACGACGTTCACCATGGTGACACCCTCCGCTCGATCTGCTCTCTATGGCACGATTGTGCCGGTGTCGCGCGGGATTGCATACGGGGGATTTGTTAACAGATGATGAACTGGCGGTTGAATTGTTAAAATTCCGCAGAGAATGGGCGCGGCAGTCGAGGGCTCATCCCCCGCTGGCATCATTCGATCCGTCGGGGGGGGGCGTGTCGGCGCGGCCTCCGAACAGCTTCTTGAAGAGGCCCACGAAGGCGGCGATGATGAGGATGCCCACCTTCTTGAAGGCCACCAGCAGCCAGATCAGGAGCTTGCCGAACTTGGCGAAGAGCCCCAGCTTGCTGGCCAGTGCGATGCCCGCCCCTCCGAGCACGATATCGCGCAGCCCGACGCCCGAGTCCTTGTCCTTGCCCGGCTGGAAGTCGGTGTAGCGCTGCCCTTCCTTGAACTCGAGGGCCTTGATGACAGTGTCGGCCTGGGGCTGCGCCTTCTCGAGCTTCTCCGGTGAGGTGATGAGCTTCACGGTGAGAATGCCGCTGCGTCCGAGCATCTGCGTGTCGCAGTTCAGCACGGGCTCGCCCGCGCTCCTGGCCTCGAGCCCGTAGGTGATGAAGTGTCGCGTGGCGTCGTAGGCGGGTGGCTTGGTCCAGCGGATCACCTCGAGGGGAGGAACGCCGTTCTTCTTGCGCTCCTCGTTCGCCTCGGCGGTGCCCTCCTTGAAATCGTTGAGCATGGCGTTGGCGTCGAGCTTCGACGCGTCATCGTCGCGGACATGCCCGATGGCCTCGTAGCGCAGGAGCATGGCGAAGTCGTTGTCGTCTGCCTTCACCAGTGCGCCGATCTCGTTTCCGGAGGCTTTCACGCCCCCCTGAGAGACCAGCTTGATGGTGTCGTCCTTGCCGAAGAAGCCGAATCCCTTGGGAACCTTCAGCGTGGCCAGGTTGTCTCCCAGGGTGACGGTCACGGGCCCCATCTGCGGCTTCAGGGGGGCTGGCGCTGCGCTCGCGGCGTGGACGAGGAGCACCACGAGCATTGCGCTGGCGATGGTGCGGATCACGGTCGTGCGCGTCTGTGGCGTGCGAGTGGTCATGCGTGCGTCCCCCCAGGTCGATGGGCTCTGCCCGAGAGGCCGCCGCATCAGGGGTTCGGCGCGCCTGTTCGAGCAGGGGGGGGCTGGCGTCTTCGCGAACCGCTCCCCCGTGCGTCGCGCCTTTCGTCTCGTAAGCCTTCTCGCCCTTCTCCTGATGTTGCCTGTGGTCTGCGCATGGGCCGAGCGCCCCTGGTATCACACGGCCCATTCCGGCAAGCCCTACGTGAATCCGGACCTCACACCGGCCAGGGTCATGGGAAAGACCGTCGATCCAGCCTGGAACGGCCAGCTCGTGCTGTGGCAGGGGCGCCTCCGCAACATCGTGCGGGAGGGCCATCGCACCTCGTTCGATCTCGATGTGGGCGGTGCTCTCGTGCCTGTCGTGTATCGGTACAAGGCCGTGAACCTCGAACGTGACCGAACAGGCTATCGCGTGGCGGTCAAAGGTGCGCTGCAGGCAGTCGACGGGACGTTCTCGGGCATCGACGGAAAGTCCATCATTCTTCTGCAGCCGCCCGCAGAGCTCGACTATGCCAACTACCTCAAGCGAAATCCGGCGCAGCAGCCCTCGGTCGAATCGTTCCTGGCGTGGTGGATCTCCTTCCACAACCCGCAATACCCCCCGGCGACCCGAGAAGCGGTGGCCGCCGCCATCGTGCGACATGCCCGCGAGAACGGGGTTGATCCCCTCTTCCTGGCGTCACTCATCCAGATCGAGTCGGCCTTTCGCGTCGACATCGTGTCGCCGAGCGGGGCCATCGGGCTGGGACAGCTCATGCCCTTCACCGCGCGCGGGTTCGGGGTCGATCCGTGGAACCCGCAGGAGAACGTCAAGGCCGCCGCCCGCTACATCGCCAACCTGTTGCGCATGTGGCGCGACGATGCGCGTCGCGACCCTCGCGCGCTTGCCCTGGCCAGCTACAACGCGGGTCCTGGAAGCGTTCGTGGCAGCCGGGGCATCCCTGCGTACCCCCAGACCACGAACTACGTCTATTTCATCGGTTTCGTGCACGAGAACATGACCTCGGCCGCGGCGCGGGCCGGCGTGGTCTCTCCGGCTTCTCCCTGACGCGCGCCTCGTCGCTGGCCCATCGTTAACATCTGCGCAACCACTGCGCCGCAGAGCACTGCTACAATCGGAGCATGCTCGGAGCGCTTGCGCCGGGCGCATCGCACACAGAGGAGCGCGCCCGTGAAGATCAATCCGCAGCCGCCGAACGTGATGTCGTGGGAGCAGGGGCCCTTCCTTCGCGCCCCGGGCGCGGCGCCGACCGCTGCGCCGCGCGACACGGTTTCTCTGGGCGCCAGAGGCCCGCAGGCCGATCTCGTCGACAAGGCGCGCGTGAAAGACCTGTTCCTCGAGCTCACCCAGATCCCGGGCCCTTCGTTCGACGAGCGTCAGGTCGCCGACACCATCAAGCAGAAGCTCGCCGACATGGGATACGAGGCGCGTGAAGACGGCGCGGCAGAGAAGATCGGTGGGAACACCGGGAATCTGCTGGTCGACATCCCGGGCACGGTTCCGGATGCGCCCCCCCTCATCTTCCTCTGTCACATGGACACGGTCGATCTCGCCGTGGGGGTTCAGCCGCAGGTGACGGGTGACCAGATCACGAGCGACGGCAGCACTGCCCTCGGGGGCGACGATCGCTCCGGCAATGCCGAGATCCTCGAGGTTCTCCGCCTCATCAAGGAGAAGAACCTGCCCCATCCCCCGATCCAGGTCATCTTCACGGTCGCCGAGGAGGCGGGTCTCATCGGCTCCAAGGCCCTCGACCCCAAGGACGTGCACGGCATGCTCGGCTTCGAGGCCGACTTCTTCCATCCCAACGAGGTTCTCTGGGGATCGGAGTGGGGGCCCAACGGTCCGGACCCGAACCAGCAGCCGCATCCACGCACCCCTCAGGAGCAGTTCCTCGAAGACTTCACCTTCGACAGCATCCGCACCGCGGGCATGACGCCCGACAAGTGGGATCTGCCGTACGCGTCGAGCGACTCTGCAAGCCTTCGCCAGATGGGCATTCCCGCACTGATCATCGGCGCCGGTGAGCAAGACGTGCACACCACCGACGAGCACATCTCCATCGACGACATGGCCAAGGCCACCGAGCTGATGCTCACCATCGTCGACAAGGCCACGGGCTATCGGGTCGATGAGAGCGGTGCCATCGTGCCTCGCGAAGCGAAGTCTTCGCTCGCGGCCACGCCCGCCCCGGAGTGGCAGATCGCGTCGTAGCTGTCGGCGCGAGGGGTTCTCGCCGGCTCATCCCCAGAGGAGGCGCTTCACGCGCTCCAGCAGCCCGCTCTCGCGCTTTGCGCACGCGGCGAGAAGCCCCTCGAGGGTCTTGCGCACGGCGTCCACGGAGGGGCGGGGCGGGGCGGCTGATTGCGTGCATGCCTCGATGAGGGCCTCGCAGCCGACGCTCACCGAAGGGTTGAACCTTCGGGTCGACTGCATTGCGAATCCGTCTTCCTGGGGGTTTCGCCGTGTCAGCAGCTGGTGCATGGTCACCCCCAGCGCATAGACATCGCTGGCGGGCGAGGCTGCGCCGCCATACTGCTCCGGCGGCGCGTATCCAGGCGTGCCGTAGGCGGCGGTATCGCGTTGACGAGCAGGGTTGAGCGGGCGCGCGATGCCGAAGTCGATGAGCTTGATGCGCCCCTCGAGGGTGAGCATCACGTTCGCGGGCTTGAGGTCGCGGTAGACCACCGGGGGCGTCTGCTGATGCAGGTAGGCGAGAACGTCGCAGATCTGCATCGACCATCGGATGACCTCGGGCTCGGTCAGCGGGCCCCGACGGGAGACCAGAGCGCCGTCGAGGGTCGGGCCCTCCACCCGCTCCATGACGAGGAACTCGTGTCCCCCCTCTGAGAAGCGGTCGACGATGCGGGGCAGCGCCGGATGCGACAGGGTCATCAAGATGTCGGCCTCGCGCTCGAACATGGCCATCACCTCGGCCCGCTCCACCGAAGAGGCGACTCCGCTGAAGTCGATCTCCTTGAGCGCCCAGACGTGGCCGCGCTCGCGCATGTCACGCGCCAGCCAGACGATTCCGGTGCCGCCCTCACCCAGCCTGCGCTCGATGCGGTAGCGACCGCTCAAGGTGCGGCCCGGCAGCTCGTCCATGAAGGCGGCGGCCGATCAGGGACGCCAGGCCGAGGCGTGCGCGCCTGCCGCGCCCACGGCGCCCGCCGTCTCGCCAGCCTCCGCGCGGAAGCGTGTGACCTGTTCCCAGGTGCGCTGCAGCTTGTCGGCAAGCACGACCACCAGGTCTTCGGCCCCTGCTGTGACCAGTGCCCGCTCGACGGCCTCCGCTTCAGACATGACCGTCTCGACGCCGTCATCTTCAGCGCGTCCCGCCTGTCGGCGTCCGGCGCTCACGCCCTCGCGCAGCAGCCGTGCGGCCTCTCCCCGCGGTCTCCCGCGGGTGTCGTCGTCCTCTTTCACGATGACCACGTCGAACGCCGCTCCGGCCAGTTCACCCATGCGCCGCAGGTTCTCGTCCTGTCGGTCGCCCGGCGCGCCGATGACGCCGATGGAGCGGCGCTTCTTGAAGGCGTCGACGAACTTCACCACCTCTTCGTAGGCGGCCACGTTGTGGGCGTAGTCGAGCAGCACCCGGAAGTCGCGCACATCGGCCAGGTTGAGGCGTCCCGGCGTGAGATGGTACGAGGCGTCGAACGTCTTGAGCCCCTGTCTGATGTTCTCGATGCGCACGCCCGAGACGTGGCAGATGAGCGCTGCGGCGAGGGCATTCTTGACGTTGGCCTCGGAGATGCCGCTGTAGGTCGCCGGGATGTCGGCCACGTCGACCACCGGGATGCGCTTGCGCCCGTCGTGGATGACGATGGTCTGCCCCTCCAGGGTCACGCCGATGCCTTCTGAGTCGATGTGCTTGCGGAACACATCGGCCCTCGGGTCGAGGGAGAAGTACGCCACCTTGCCGTCACATCGGCTGGCCATCGAGGCGCATCTCGGATCTTCGGCGTTCAGCACGCACCAGCCGCCCGGCAGCACCACATCGACCACCAGCGCCTTCACATGGGCAAGGTCTTCCAGCGAGTTCACGCCGCCCATGCCGAGGTGGTCGTCGCTGATGTTGAGCACGGCGCCCACGTCGCACCGCTCGTAGCCCAGGCCGGACCGCAGGATGCCGCCTCTCGCCGTCTCGAGCACCGCGTAGTCGACGGTGGGGTCCTTGAGCACCATCCGGGCGCTCCAGGGACCGGTCATATCGCCTCGCCGGATGAGGCTGCCGTCGATGTAGATGCCATCGGTGGTGGTGAGGCCCACCTTGTGTCCGCTCATCTTCAAGACGTGGGCGCACATGCGCGAGGTGGTGGTCTTGCCGTTCGTTCCGGTGATGCTGATGATCGGGACCCGGAAAGGGCGGTTCGGGGGGAACAGCATGTCGACGACCGGGCCCGCCACATCTCTCGGCTTGCCCTCGCTGGGCGCCACATGCATGCGGAAGCCCGGCGCCGCGTTCACCTCGACGATGCCGCCACGGGTCTCCTCGACCGGACGGGTGATGTCGCTGCAGATGACGTCGATGCCCGCGATGTCGAGGCCGATGACCCGCGCGGCCCGGCGGGCCATCTCCACGTTCGAGAAGTGGATGACGTCAGTCTTGTCGACCGCGGTGCCGCCCGTGCTGATGTTGGCGGTTGCCTTGAGCTTGACCTCGACCCCGCTGCTGGGGATGTCGTCGAGGGTGAGCCCCTGCTCGGTGAGCAGACGAAGGCTCTCGTCGTCGATCGTCACCCGCGTGAGCACCTTCTCATGGCCGATGCCCCGCCGGGGATCTGTGTTGAGGCGCTCAACGAGCTGCCTCACCGTGTGCTGGCCGTCGCCCACGACGTGGGCGGGGACGCGCTCGGCCACCGCAACCACCTCATCGTTCACCACGAGAACACGGTAGTCGCGGCCCGTGATGTAGCGCTCCACGATGATCTGGCGGGTATAGCCCTGGGCCTCCGCGACGGCCTTGGCGAGGTGGTCGCGGTCCTTGATATCGAGGCTGATGCCGCGCCCATGGCTGAAGTCGAGGGGCTTCACGACCACGGGGTATCCCATCGACTCGGCCTCCTCGACGGCCTCTTCGAGCGAGGTGACCAGCACGCCCTCGGGCACGCTGATGCCGATGTCGGCCAGCAGCTTCTTCGTGAGGTGCTTGTCGCACGCGATGTCGACGGCGATCATGCGCGTCAGGGACGTGGTGGTGGCCTGGATCCGCTGCTGGTAGCGGCCGTACCCGAGCTGGACGAGGTTGGCGTCGTTCAGCCGGATGACGGGGATGCCGCGCTTGCGCGCTTCCTTGATGATCGACAGGGTGCTCGGTCCCAGCGCGAGATCGTTCACCATGTGGGTGAGCGCGGTGAGCCTCGGCTCGAGGTCGAAGGCGCGCCCCTCCGCGAGGGCGAGGCACAGGTCGACGGCGATGCGGCCCGCCTCGATGCCCACCTTCTCCTCGAGGTACTCATAGACCACGTTGTAGACACCGGGCTCATCGGTGGCGCGGGTCTTCCCGAACTTGACGTCGTTGCCCGCAAGCGCCTGCAGCTCGATGGCCACGTGCTCGACGATGTGCCCCATCCAGGTGCCCTGGCGCAGGCGCTGGATGAAGCCGCCGGGCTGACCCAGGGAGCACTTGTGTCGCTCGAGCGATGGAATCAGCGCGAGCAGGGCCTCGGTGAACCCCTCGAGCACATCGGACGGGTGCTGCTCGAGCTCTCCCAGGTCGAGGATGAGATGCACGAGAGGCTTGTACGCCCAGAGATTGGGGCCCGAGTACACCCGTATCTGGCGGATGTCGAGGCTCCGCTCGAAGTTTCGCGCGGCACGCGCTTGCGACTCCACCGACATGGCAGCTCCTCCTCGCAGGGTCCTCCGTTCAGCCGGGCCCTGACGTCGGGCCTTTGTTGGCGAACGGCGCGGGGGGTTCCTTCACCAGCCTCCCCCACAGCGACGGCCCGATTGGAGGGGGGGCGTGTGCAGGCGCGAAACCTTTGTCTGCGGAGCGCACGGTCGGCGCGTCGCGAAGGGATCGGCATGCATCTTCTGCTCACCATACGGTGCGACACGGCGCAGATCCGGTACGAGTTCCTGCTTCGTGACGCCGAGCAGGGGAGGGTGCTGGCCATGGCCCAGCAGGAGGTGTCCGGGGCAGATCGATCGCAGCTCGATGAGCATCTCGAGGCTGCCCGCAGCATCATCGAAGCCAGTGATCGGGGGGATCGTCTCGAGGTGGTGGCCTGTCTGGCCGCCATCGGCTCCATGCTGGGGAACGTGTTCCTGCCGCTGCCCGTGGCTGCTGCGCTCTCATCGCCCTTCGACGATGGCACGACCCTCATCATCGAGACCGACGAGTGCCGCGCCCCGTGGGAGCTGGCGATGGTGCGTGGAATGCCCCTGCACCTGCGCTTCGCCACGGCCCGTCGAGAGCTGACGACCGCGCAGCGCATGACCTCTCCGCTCATGGGCATGCGTCGCCTCTCCACGCCGCCTGCGCCCGCGTGTCGCGCCCTCGTGGTGACCGACCCCCAGGGGAAGGCGGCTTCCTGGGCCCGTGAGGCGCTGGCCGTGGCGCACATGCTCGAGCATCGGGTCGCGCTGCAGGTCGAGGTTCTCGAGGGGGTGCGGGCCACCGTGGAGGCCGTGGCCTCTCGTCTCGAGTCTGGCGACTATGCCGCCGTGCACCTGGCGATCGAGCATGAGTTCAATGCCACCAATCCCCACTACAGCATCATCCGCCTCGCTGACGGTCCGCTCACGGCCCTGCGCCTCTGCGAGAGCGGCCGGCCGCTGCAGGTCGGGCTGGTGTGCCTCCCCATGACGGCCGCGGGAGGCCTCTCGACCCGCGGCCTCATCGGTGCCTCCAGCGGGTGGGGGCGACTGTTCCTCGATCTTGGCGCAGAGGTGGTTGTGGCATCGCCGCTCGGGCCTCGGCCTACCGATGCCTCCCGGGTCGTGCAGGCCTTCTACGAGCAGCTCGGACGCGGGGTCTGCGTGGCGGAGGCCCTGCGCTTGACGCGCGTTGCCGTGGAGGGCGATCCGGCGACCGGCGTCATGGTGGCGCATGGCAATCCACGCTTCATCCTCCCGGGGCCCGCTGTGCGGGCGGGCGACGCCACGGGCCGGCGCAACACCGAGGGATGGGTGCTGGGCGCGCGCTTCGCCCTGCGGGTCACCCAGGGGCCCGCGGCGGGGCGCACGATCCCGCTGCTCCCCAAGACCATGCTCCAGGGGAGACGCATCTTGATCGGCTCGGTGGGCGAGCGCGCCAACGACATCGATCTGGGCGACGCGAGACAGGGGAACGCAGAGGCCTGCCTCGAGTATGACAGGGGGCGGTATGTGTTCCACAACCAGTCTGGCGCGACCACCACGCGCCTGAACGGGGCCCAGGTGAGCAGCCCGCAGGGGCTCTCGCCCGGAGACGTTGTCGATATCGGTGAATCACGGTTCGTGCTCGAAGCCACGAGCACTTCCCCCTCGCCACAGCCCCCCCATCGCGCCGCACCCGAGCGACGGTTCTCGCTGCACGTGCTCGATCCCGAGGGGTCGAGATCGGTGGCGGTGCATCCGCTCACCGATGCGCCTGCGCTTCTCGGGCGGCTGCCGGAATGCGCGCTCACCTTCGACGAACCCGCCGTCTCGCGCCGTCATGCCCTGATCTTTCCGAGAACCGATGGGTGGTATGTTCGCCAGGAAGGGTCGAACCCGATCGTGATCAATGGCGTCGTTCTGCTGAACGAGCGCCGCCTCGAGCATGGCGACGAGATCCAGCTGGCGCCGTCCACGCTCGTCCGCTTCGTCGACGTGAGCCAGGAAGTGTTTTGAGCGCGGTCGCACTGACAGGGCTCTCGTATTGCCCGACGCGGCGCGCGCGGGCCACAGGTCGATGACCGAGGGCTGGCTCTGGCTCTCCCGCTTCGCTCTCTCGCTTCTCATGGCGCTCGCAGCCGCGGCCCTGTGGTGGCCGGATCGCGTAGAATCGTCGCAGCGGCGCAGGGGAACCTCTCCGCCAGGGACGGATCGATGGCGCCTCACCGAGGCGCGGGCCATGGGGGGGGTCACGGGGGTGATCGTCGTGCTCGGCCTGGTGGCGCTTGTGGCGTCGCCTCCGCAGTCCCGCGCCGCGCTGCTCACCCCCCTGGTCGAGGTCACGCTGGCGTTCTGGGGGGTTCACGTCGCCCTCTCGCTGCGCCGCCATCGCGGCGATCAGCTGCTGCTGCCCGCCGCCACGCTCTTGACGGCGGTGTCCTGGATTGAGATCGCCCGCCTCTCACCCGCGCTTGCGGTGCACCAGGGATGGTGGATCCTGCTGTCGGTGTGCGCCATGCTGGCGGTCTCGGTCACGGCGCTCGATCACCGCCGTCTCGAAGACTTCAAGTACCTGGCGCTGGGCGGGGCCATGCTGGCGCAGCTCGCGGTGATGCTGTTCGGCACCGAGGTCAATGGCGCGCGGCTCTGGCTGCGATTTGGGGGGGGATTCCAGGCGCAGCCCGTCGAGCTGGTGAAGGTGCTGCTCATCATCTTCCTGGCGGCCTATCTTCACCAGAATCGAGAGGCGCTCTCGCTGCGCTTCTCCGGCTCCGAGGCCCGTCTCAGCCTGCGCTTCCTGGCGCCGCTCATCGTCGTGGCCGTGGTGGCCGAGGCCGTGTTCGTGGTGCAGCGCGATCTCGGTCAGGGCCTGCTCTTCTTCGGGGTGTTCCTCGGGATGTACTTCGCCGCCACACGGCGGTCAGGGCCATCGCTCACCGCGCTGCTCGGCTTCTTTGCGCTCTCATGGGCATGCTGGCGCCTCTTCGGGCACGTTCGGGTGCGGGTCGACAACTGGCTCGACCCCTGGCGCCGGGCCCATGACGAGGGATATCAGATGGTTCAGGCCATGTACGCCCTGGCCAGCGGCGGCTGGTTCGGAGACGGGGTCGGGCGGGGCCAGCCGTGGCGGGTTCCGGAGGCAGCCACAGACTTCATCTTCGTGAGCATCGTCGAGGAGATGGGTACCTTCGCCGCGGTATCGATTCTCGCCGTGCTTGCGCTGCTGGTGGCCCGGGCCATGCGCGCGGCGCGGGAGTCGCGCGATGATTTCGGCGCGCTGCTGGCCTGCGGCCTCGGCTTCGTGCTGGCCTGCCAGGCGTTTGTGATCGTGGCGGGCACCATTCGCATGATTCCGATGACGGGCATCACCCTCCCGTTCATGAGCTATGGCGGCAGCTCTTTGCTGATGAACTTCGTCATGCTCGGGCTGCTTCTACAGATCAGCCATCGCTCGGGCGCCGTGACAAGCGCGGGGGAGACCTGCGATCGCGAGGCGCGGGAAGGGGTTCGGCTGCTGGCCATCTTCGCGGTGGGCCTGCTGCTCACCCCCGCGCTCTTCCTGTGCGCATGGCAGCTCGCCTCGGGCGACGCGCTGGCCCGCGCGTCTTCGAACCCGCGAACGCGCGAGGACCTCCGCGTGCGGGGACGCATCCTCGACAGGCGGGGAGAGGTGCTCGCTTCGACCCAGGCCCCGTCCGGGACCCGCGCCCTCGCTCCATGGCGAGAGGAGGCCGAGGAATCTGTTCGCGTCACGTGCGCGGAAGAGGCGTTCGGTCCGCTGATCGGCTATCACTCGTCGCGTTACGGGCTGGCCGGCCTCGAGCGCGCGTTGAATGGCCGTCTCAGCGGTTCGGCGATGCCCTCTTCCCCCGTTGAGGCGCTGAAGGCCGTGGTGGGGCGCTCGCTGCACGGGGAGACAGCGCGTCTCACCATCGATGCGAGGGTCCAGCGCGTCGCCTTTGCCGCACTGCGCGGCCGAAGCGGGAGCGTGGTGGCGCTCGATCCCCGCAATGGCGCCATCCTCGCCCTCGCAACGTCGCCTTCGTTCGACGCCAGCAAGGTCGACCGCGATTGGGCGCGCATCGCGCACGACGGCCGTGCGCCCCTGCTCAATCGCGCGGTCGACGGGGCCTATCCCCCGGGGTCGGTGATCAAGCCGCTGCTGCTTGCGATGGCCCTCGATCACGGCAGCGTCACCGCCTTTGAGCGCTTCTCGTGCACGGGTCATCTCGATGTCGATGGGGTGCGTCTCCACGACGCGCACGACGAGGTTCACGGCAGCATCGACGTCACGCGCGCCATCGCGGAGTCGTGCAACGTCACCTTCGCCCAGATCGCCCTGCGGCTGGGTCCGGACGCATTTCTCGAAGGTCTCGAGCGCATCGGGCTCGGTCGTCCTCCGGCGGGCGATCTGGCCTGCCCGGGAGGCAGCATGCCCGCGCGTGCGCACGTGAATCCGCCGATGCTGGCTGCGCTGGGCTTTGGTCAGGGGGCGCTGCTCGTCACGCCGCTGCAGGTGGCGCTCTCGACCGCGGGCATCGCCATGCGCGGTGATGTGCACGCGCCTCGTCTCGTGCAGGTGTGGGAGTCTGCCGATGGCACGCGTACCGAGACCGCTGACACGGTGTGGCGCTCTCCCTTCAGCAGCGCGTCTGCGGAGGCGGTGGCCCGCATGATGGAAGGGGCTGTCACGCACGGCACGGCGGTCGGGGTTCGTCTCCCGGGCGTGGCCGTGGCGGGCAAGACCGGCACGGCGGAGAACCCGAGGGGCGAGCCGCACGCATGGATGGCCGCGTTCGCGCCGGTCGATGCGCCACGGGTGGTGGTGGTGGCCATCGTCGAGAACGGAGGGTGGGGAGGTGAGGCCGCCGCTCCCGTGGCCCGCGCTGTTCTGGAGGCCGCGCTTGCGCTCGAGGCGCCAGGGGGCGAGTCACCCGTGCGGCCGTCGCCGCAGCAACCGTGAGCTCCGCGACGCTCGGGAATGATTACGCGGGGTGGTGTCGAAGCCTCCCGCACGCCGCTTGCCCCCTGGTGATCGGCGCATCACGCAAGCATGTCGAAGAGGTCGAGCAACGTGTCGGGTAGGAGCGAGGCCCTGGTGGGGCAGGTCATGTGCGGTCGCTATGAGGTCGGC
Source organism: Pseudomonadota bacterium (assembly GCA_010028905.1). Lineage (NCBI taxonomy): Bacteria > Pseudomonadati > Pseudomonadota > Pseudomonadota bacterium. The sequence continues at coordinate 13,274 of RGZZ01000090.1, forward strand.
CAGTGCATTGGAGAAGGTGGCATGGCCTGGGTCTATCTCGCCCGTGACCGACGCCTCGAGCGGCTCGTCGTGCTCAAGGTGCTGCGTGATGATCGGCGCGACGACGCCGAGCTGCGCGAGCGCTTCGCACGTGAGGCCCGCAGCGCCGCGGGCCTCGCGCACCCGAACGTGCTCACGGTGTTCGACGTCGATGCGCACGAGGGCACCCCCTTCATCGTGCTCGAGCACCATGCCGCGCGCGACCTGGCGGTCGTGCTGCGTGAGCGTGGCAGAATCGAGCCGCGCCGCGCGGTGCGCATGGCCATCGACGTGCTCGACGCGCTCGAGTGCGCCCACGCGCGGGGGCTCATCCACCGCGATCTGAAGCCCCACAACCTTCTGGTGACAGACCGCGGAGAGATCAAGATCACCGATTTCGGCCTGGCGAAGGCGGAGCGGAGCGATTCGCTCACCCGTACCCATGGCATGGTCGGCACGCCGCGCTACATGTCTCCAGAGCAGGCCCAGGGGCAGGAGATCGGGCCCCAGACCGATCTCTACGCGCTTGGTGTCGTCCTCTACGAGATGCTGTGCGGAAAGCCGCCGTTCGACGGTGACAATCCGGTCACCATCGGCCTGAAGCACGTGCAGGAGCCGCCCGCCCCGCTCTCGTCACACGGGGTCGACGCATCGCCCGTGCTCGAGGAAGTGGTGATGACGGCGCTGCGG